>JAYSYG010000479.1:0-12033 GCA_043716685.1 Sphingobacteriaceae bacterium
AGTTCAGTTATTTATTTACATTTTCTACTTTTGGCGTACACCAGCAGCAAAGGACCTTGATCAATAAACCAATATCTTCCTCTTCAAAAAGAAAAGGGATTCCGCCAGCTTGGCACTGATCTTGGGATTGGAATAGGCGTTAAGACCTGCATTATCAAGACTGTTAGCATAACCATACACATCATTTACCTGTGTTGTAAACAAAATTTCATTTGTAGCACGGTTTTTTAATTTCAGGTCAATGATCAATGCTACTAATTTTATGTTGTAGTTTTGGGCTAAAATGCCGCTGCTGATATCCTCCTTTGTTTCAGCAACTGATTCGATTATGTAGTCGGCTTCTTCCGGCTTATCTACCAAATGGATCTCCTGCCCGTTAAATTTTTGTTTGATAAATGTTTCAATAGAATGAAGTCCGGTTGACTTGCCGAAATTATTTTCTACCGATTTAACATGTATTGTAATATTCGCCACATTCGCCTGTACCTTTAATGCAGATGTCTGGATAAATTGTTTCAGAAGCCTCACACCCGCACTCCCAACAGAATCAGTACCCATCAGGGTGATGATATCAGGACTTAAAGAAAAAGCCACTTGTTGATTCAGTGGTTCAACAGAATTTACTTTGATCTGAACCTCACCTGAAGAGTTGGTAGACGTTTTTTCATTTACACTGATCTTATCCTCGTCGCTCGACACCAATAAAGGAAAATTCTGGAGTGGTGTTTTTGTTTTTAGCTCAAGGTTATATAAAATAGGATTATAAATAAGCTGGTAAGGTTTAAGCACCGGCATAGTCTTTTGCGCCACCACTGTAATAGACTGGAGCTGCGTTTGAATAAGGTTGGTCAGGTCAAAAACATTTTTAATTCCATTGGTCTGAACCGGATCAAAATTAATTTCTTCACTCAGGTAAGTCGTTAATACACCGAAAGCCTGGATACGTTTTTTCAACGAAGAAGAAAAGTCCTTATTTTTTTCATCATAAAAACTGGCGGCAATAAGATTGGAGGCTTTGGTAACGATCTGTTGTTTTTTCTTTGCCTTCAGATCAGCATATTCCTGCTTGTCGAGTTGATAATACACCCAGTATTGTTTTTCATTTTCATAAGAATCCACAAGCGAGTACCCTTCAATATTATCACTGTTTGACAGCTTGATAAGTGAATTAAAGTTTTCGTTGAAATTATTATTGTTTTGAACTGTGTATAAAACTGAATTACTTGATATATCCACTTTGATCTCGGAAGCGAGATCGTATAGTGCATTCTTTTTTGCCTCGATCTGGTAATTGCCACCTTTGCCTTTGTCTACAAACCCAATACCAATGTATTTAAATCCGTTATTAGGGCGACTACTTACCCAGTTTGGGACTTTGATCTCCGCTACTACCGGCGCAGGGGCCGCTACCTGTTTCGCTTTACAGGAAACAAGAACACAACCCAAAACAACTATGTAAAGAAGATTTCTCATTTATTTCATGCCGCCCGCGGTGCTTATAAAAACTTTAATGTTTTGACTATATGCATCACTCTTCAACTCTTCAAACGTTTTTAAATTACTTCTTGCGCTAAAAAGATTCCTCCAGTTTCTGGCATTGATCTGGCCCATTAAAGGTGCTTGCTGTGGGTTATTCGGAAAGAGCGTATTAATATCGCCGGTGAATTTTCTGGCAAATTCCTGGTATTCTACAGCATCCTGACTTTTTACATTTTGTGTTTGTGTTGCAGCGATCTGGTTGGTGTAAGCATTTATCAGTTTGTATTTAAAGTCGTACGAATACACGCGTTGCGATTTTACAAGGTTGTAATCAATGGCTTTATATTCAGTTATTACAGTGGTATCATTTACTCTGGTCTGTACCTGTTGAAACCCTTTTGATGCTGTTTTCTTTAAACCCGAATTAAATTCGTTCTTATTCAGTATATCAAAAACATAAAAGTAATCAGCGGCAGTTGCCTTTCTGATCGCCTGGATCAAGTCCACATTTGTACTATTATTAAGATCAACGGTGCTGGGTGCATTCTGGAAAGGGGTGTTTGTAATGATTTTAATTGTGTTTAATTGTTGCAGAGCAGCCTGGCTGAAATTTTCAAATAAGTATTGTTGGATTTCATTTTCATCTTTGTTTTGAGTAGTTTTTGGTTCGAACAGGATAAATGTTTTTGTTTGCTGGGCAGTTGCCAATTCCAAAAGGTCGCGTGAATCTTTGTAATTATCCGTTTTACCCCTGATGCTTGACAATAAATTTAAAGCCCCCGAATAATTTTTACCTTCCAGGTTATTGATAGCACTTTGGTACAAGGGCTCACAATATGCAATAATCTCAAGCTGTTTAATGTTTTTATACCCTTCGTTATATTTCTTTACCCTCGAAATATACCCCATTGCCTCTGAATATTTTTTCTGATTTACCAAAAGAAAGGTTTGACTGTAGTTTTTCAGGCAATATGTCTCCACCGATTTCTGGTAATCTTCTTCGTACGTTTTAGGGTAATCCAGCTGCACACCGAGCGCAATTGTTTTAGAATTAAACTCTCTTAATTTTTCAAAAGACTCTAATGAAGCTTCCAACTGCTGAGTGTTGTAATTCCTGAAGAACTCGGAAGCCATATTTGACATATGCTTCTGGCCCACTTCCTTTAATTTTAATTTAGCCTCTACACTGGTGGGTTTGCGCTGCAAAGCTTCCAGATAATACTCTGCCGCTTCATTTACGAGACCCTGCTTTTCCAGTTTTTCTGCAGCCTTAAAATATTTTCGTGAACCCGTGCAGGCAATTAAAAAAAGAGTTAGTAAAATAAATATGTGTGATTTTATTTTCAACTTAAAGGGTAAAAAAAAGAGCATCCCGTGTAAAGATGCTCTTGAATGTGAGGAAAATTATTTGCCTTCTTCGGCTAATTTTTTCATTTCAGCATCAAAGATTTGCTGGAATTTTTGTTTGTCGTAATCCAGCTTCAATTTCGCATCGCCGGAAATTTTTGAGTCAATTTTTTCAAACACTGCTTTTTTATCCGCTTCAATTGCTATCCAGTAGCTGTAACCGCCATCCGGTTCTTTAAATATTTTTTCGCCGATCTCTTTTACATTCGACATTTCCATATTCACTACCTCGCGTGCCAGCTCTTCAAATTTATTTTCAAACTCCTGAGTATTACCCACAGTACGTTGATTTGTATATTGATCGGTAACACGTTTTACAACCGCATTAATGTTGGCAGCCATTTCAGCTCTTGCATTTTGAAACGCTATTTTTTTAGCGGTAGCAAGATCAGGAGATTTGCCGGTTTGTTTGGCCCTGAAAGTGTTTTCATCGCTGCGGTATTCTTTACTGCTGAAAGGTACCGTGATTTCTACTGCACCGGTTTCTTTTTGTACCGGAGTTTTTTTCTTTGATTTGCAACCAGCCAGAGTTAAAACTGCAACAGCAGGTATTAAAAGTAAGTGTGATGTTTTCATAAGTTTTTTATTTTCGTGAATGAATAAATTCATCTATTGTGCCAAAGATATTGATTTTTATGAAATTAACGTGCTTTAACTAAAACAATGGCCTTTACCAATCTAAATCGATACGGAACGTTAAAATCACTTAACACTTTAACTTACCAATTCTTTTTCTGTATCCTTCTCAACACGCAAATTATCAATAATAAAATCCTGTCTACCCTGTGTGTTCTTACCCATATAATAATTCAGGAGTTCATTGATACTTGCCTTTTGGTCGAGTAATACAGGTTCCAAACGGATGTCTTTTCCAATAAAATGTTTAAATTCATCGGGAGAGATTTCGCCGAGTCCTTTAAAACGTGTTATTTCGGGCTTTGGTCCTAATTTGGCAATCGCCGCTTTTCTTTCTTCGTCGCTATAACAATACGCCGTTTCTTTTTTATTGCGAACCCTGAATAAAGGTGTTTGTAAGATCTTGATGTGATTATTTTTTACAAGGTCTGGAAAGAATTGAAGAAAAAACGTAAGCAGTAATAAACGGATGTGCATACCATCTACATCTGCATCGGTAGCTATCACAACATTATTATAACGAAGTTCGTCCAAACCGTCTTCTATGTTTAAGGCTGATTGCAATAAATTAAATTCCTCGTTCTCGTAAACTACTTTTTTACCAAGACCAAAGCAATTCAATGGCTTTCCTTTTAAACTGAATACCGCCTGCGTGTTTACATCCCGTGTTTTTGTAATGGAACCACTTGCAGAATCCCCCTCGCAAATAAATAAAGTTGTTTCAAGGCGGCGCACATCTTTCGTATCATCCAGGTGGGTGCGGCAATCACGTAGTTTCTTATTGTGAAGTGATGATTTTTTAGCACGTTCGCGCGCCAGTTTTTGAATTCCCGATAACTCCTTACGTTCACGCTCGTTCGCCAGGATCTTGGCTTCTATTGCCTTGGCAACATCCGAATTTTTATGAAGATAATTATCTAATTGCTCTTTAATAAAATCTCCAATAAACCCACGGATACTTTGTCCACCAGGGGCTATTTCGCTTGATCCTAATTTTGTTTTGGTCTGCGATTCAAAAACAGGTTCCTGCACTTTTATCGCAATGGCGGCCACTATCGATTTACGAACGTCGGAAGGTTCAAACTCCTTTTTATAAAATTCCCGGACTGTTTTTACAACTGCTTCCCTGAATGCAGCCAGATGTGTTCCACCCTGCGTTGTATATTGACCATTCACATAACTGTAATACTCTTCGCTAAAGTGCTCGTTACTGTGAGTCATCGCGAGTTCAATGTCTTCCCCTCTTAAATGAATGATTGGATATAATGTTTCTCCAGTTATATTTTTTTCCAAGAGGTCTTTTAAACCATTGTCTGATTTGTAGAGTTGGCCATTTAAAGACAAGGTTAATCCTGTATTTAAAAACGCATAATTCCATACCATTTTATCAATGTACTCTTGTACAAAATGATATTTTTTAAAGATCGAATCATCCGGGCGGAATTCCACATAGGTTCCGTTTTTTTCTCCTGGTGCACCAACAAGTTTATGTTCTTTTACCAGCTCTCCTTTGCTGAACTCAGCTGTTTTCGCTTGTCCGTCACGGTAAGCAGTCACTTTAAAATTTATTGACAAAGCATTTACAGCTTTAGTACCTACTCCATTTAAACCGATTGATTTTTTGAAAGCTTCGCTGTCATACTTACCTCCGGTGTTCATTTTTGAGACCACTTCCACTACCTTACCCAGGGGAATGCCACGACCAAAGTCACGGATAGAAACCACACCTTCTTTTACAACAATGTCGATTCTGCTTCCTTCACCCATCATAAATTCGTCAATAGAATTATCCATCACCTCTTTTAAGAGTACGTAAATACCATCATCAAAGGCACTGCCATCACCAAGTTTCCCAATGTACATCCCCGGACGGGTACGAATATGTTCTTTCCAGTCTAAGGAACGTATGTTATCTTCTGTATAATTTGATTTTGCCATCTTTATTTAATTTTTTCGTTGCGCATGTATTTTTCTACCGGTTCGTTTAAAAGATTTATTAAATCATCCGTATCGGGTAAATATTTTTTAAACTTTTTAGGGAGTTTAGATGTTAGTCTGTATGTACTAACTCCAATTGGTTTGGCTATATCTGCTAATGAATACTCTACAATTGTATTATTTTTTTCTTTGCACAAAATAATTCCTATAGAGGGATTTTCTTCTGGAAGTTTTATTTGTGAATTCAAGGCATTTAAATAGAAATTCATTTTCCCGGCATACTCTGGTTTAAATTTCCCTGCTTTAAGATCAATAGCGACAAGGCATTTTAAACTTCTGTGAAAAAATAAAAGATCTACAAACACTTCATCATTTTTTATCACAATTCTGAATTGATTTCCCATAAAGGCAAACTCTCTGCCCAGTGTTAAGAGAAACTGTTTCAGGTTGTTTATTATTCCCTGCTCTACAAGTCTTTCATCCACTTCATTTGGATCCTGAATGTTTATAAAATCAAGAAGATACTCATCTCTAAACGCCTGAATCGCTTTTTCCTGAAGAGCTGGCGGTAATTGACTCCTGAAATTATTTGAACTTTTACCTTTCTTTTTAAAAAGATTTGATTCTAAATTATGTACAAGCGTGTTTACAGTCCAGTTATTTTTAGCCGACTCCTGCAAATAAAATGATAGTTCTTCCCAACGCTTTGTTTTACTTATAATTTTATAATGATGTGTAAACGAAATAGAAAAAAAATCGGTCAAAAAACCAGGGGTATACTTCCTGGAAGCCCCTGTTTTAGAGGGTTTAATTTGGTCAGTTGACGACTGACTAATTAACTTTTTTGAACTCCTTTTTAATTCGTCAGTCGGCGACTGACTAATTTCCAAAAACGAATACATTTCATAAAATTGTTTCATGTATTTTAAATTGGTTGTAGAAAATCCGCGCAAGCCCGGGAGGTTTTTTTGCAAATCATTAGAGATGGTTTCTATTACTTTAGTACCCCATAATTCTTTTTCGACACGCAAATGAATTAATTTTCCAACTTTAAAATAAAGCAACAACAATTCTTTATTTACAAGTTTAGCCGCAGTATAACGGCTTAAAAGAATTTCCTCTTTGACCTGTTTAATAAATGAAGCGTATGCTGCTTTTTTAAATGCCATCGCCGTCCAGTAAATTTCCCAATCCACCTAAAATGCTTCCCTCTTCTTTTCTTCTACCTGTTCCGTAAGATAAAATTCTTCCTGCTAAGCGGCTAATTGGTAAAGTCTGGATCCATACTTTCCCTGGACCTCTTAATGTTGCATAGAACATACCTTCGCCACCAAACAATGTATTTTTAACTCCGCCAATAAACTGGATATCGTAATGCACATTGCTTGTGAAAGCAACAATACAACCTGTATCTACTTTTAAAATCTCACCTGGCAATAAAGTCTTCTCAATAACGTGACCGCCGCTGTGTACAAAAGCCAGCCCATCACCTTCCAGTTTCTGCATAATGAACCCTTCTCCACCAAACAAACCCGTTCCCAGCTTTTTTGCAAACTCAATACCAACCGCAACACCTTTAGCAGCACATAAAAAACTATCTTTCTGGCAGATTATTTTTCCACCGAGTCTTGAAAGATCCATCGGGATAATTTTCCCGGAATAAGGCGCGGCAAAAGATACCTGGCGCTTTTGTTTTGATTCGTTCGTATAAACCGTCATGAATAAATTTTCGCCGGTCAACAAACGCTTTCCGGCTGTAAATAATTTATCCATAAAACCCGATTGTTTTCCGTCGCCAAATAAGGTTTGCATGGTGATGCCATCCGTCATCATCATAAAACTTCCTGGTTCAGCAATAACAGCTTCCTGTGGATCAAGCTCAATTTCTACGCATTGCATTTCTTCTCCCAGCAATTTGTAGTCGATTTCGTGATTATTCATTATTCTTCTTTTTAAAATTAATATTATTCCTGAACGTATGGAAAATTTAAAATGGCAGATGGAAAATGTGCGTAATAAATATCTTTTCCATTTTCCCTTTTATATCTTCCATTTAATTTAGACGTTAAACCTGAAATGCATCACGTCTCCATCATTCACCACGTACTCTTTTCCTTCAATTCTTAATTTTCCTACCTCACGGCAGGCTGCCTCAGAACCCAGAGTAACAAAGTCGTTATATGCGATTACTTCCGCTTTAATAAATCCCTTTTCAAAGTCTGTATGAATTACGCCAGCTGCCTGCGGCGCTTTCATGCCTTTGGTGATGGTCCATGCCCTAACCTCTTTAACGCCGGCAGTAAAATAAGTATCTAATTTTAAAAGTTTGTATGCCGATTTGATCAATTTATTTACACCCGGCTCATCCAATCCCATCTCAGCCAAAAACATTTGCTTCTCTTCATAGGTTTCCAAAGCAGCTATCTCACTTTCCATTTGTGCTGTAATAATCAAGATTTCTGCATCTTCATTTTTCACAGCTTCTTTAACAGCTTCTACATGTTTATTTCCGGTTTTTGCTGAAGCCTCGTCCACATTACACACATACATCACAGGCTTAATCGTGAGTAAATGCAAATCGGCAATATAAGGGAGTTCGTTTTCTTCTAAACCAGCGGTTCTTGCTGAACGCCCGCTTTCAAGGGCTGTTTTTACTTTTGTAAGCGCAGCAAATATCTTAACGGCATCTTTATCTGTTCCTGTTTTAGCAAGCTTCTCGTATTTCTTCATCTTGCCTTCTACGCTTTCAAGGTCCTTCAGCTGTAGTTCTGCATCAATAATTTCCTTATCACTCACCGGGTTTACTTTTCCGTCAACGTGAACTACATTATCATCATCAAAGCAACGTAAAACATGCAAAATTGCATTGCACTCGCGGATATTTCCTAAAAATTTATTCCCTAATCCCTCTCCTTTGCTGGCACCCTTTACAAGACCTGCAATATCCACGATCTCAACAGTAGTTGGAACAATATTCTGCGGTTTAACTAATTCCGAAAGTTTATTCAGCCGCTCATCGGGAACAGTTGTTGTTCCCACATTCGGTTCAATAGTACAAAACGGAAAATTCGCAGCCTGGGCTTGCGCATTACTCAAACAATTAAACAAAGTCGATTTCCCCACATTAGGCAAACCAACAATCCCACATTTCAAAGCCATAAATTAAAATAAATTACCAGTTTTTATTAAAAACGCAAATATACTAATCAAACAAGCTATTTAAATAGGATTAATTTGTAAAAAATCATAGTTTTTAACATACTCTTATTATTATTAACATTAACCTTCAGAAGCCGCTGTCAAATGCTATTTTTACGACTTCGGAGGAACTATCCGGAGAAAAAATTTAGCAATGGGCAATACTGAAGGACTAAAAAAATTATGCGGACAAGTACGCAGGGATATTGTAAGAATGGTGCATGCCGTTAATTCTGGTCACCCGGGTGGATCACTTGGTTGCGTTGAATACCTGGTAGCGCTTTATGGCAGTGTAATGAAGCATAATCCTTCTAAATTTACCATTGATGGCAAAAACGAAGATCTGTTCTTTTTGAGCAATGGGCATATCAGCCCTGTTTTTTACAGTGTTTTAGCGCGTACAGGTTATTTCCCGGTTGAAGAACTAAAAACATTCCGCAAATTAAATTCACGTCTGCAGGGACATCCTACAACACACGAAGGCCTTCCAGGAGTAAGGGTTGCCAGCGGTTCTCTGGGACAAGGAATGAGTGTTGCCATTGGCGCAGCCTTAACCAAAAAATTAAACAAGGATAATAGTATTGTATACAGCCTGCATGGCGACGGCGAATTACAGGAAGGCCAGATCTGGGAAGCAGCTATGTATGCTTCTGCGAATAAAATTGATAACTACATCGCAAGTATTGACTACAATGGTCGCCAGATTGATGGTGACGTAGATAATGTTCTGCCCCTGGGAAATTTAAAAGCTAAGTTTGAAGCTTTTGGATGGACTGTTTTAGAAAATGCAAATGGTAACGACCTGCAAGCTGTGATTGACTCTTTAAACACTGCCAAAACCTATTTAGGAAAAGGAAAACCGGTAATGATCCTCATGAAAACCGAAATGGGCATGGGTGTTGATTTTATGATGGGGACCCACAAATGGCACGGTTCTGCGCCTAACGACGAACAACTAAGCAAAGCCCTTGAGCAACTCCTTGTAACCGGGGTGGATTACTAGCGTTATAATTACATTTCTGACTTGTAGAATTTTAGATTTTTTGAATGCATAATCGTGTGAATAATTTTAAAAATCGAAAGTTTCTCGTTTCCTGTTTCTTATTTCTTGTTTCTGTTTCCCTAAATTCCCAGGTCACCAACCGTATCCTCTTCATTTTCGACGATTCCTACAGCATGTATGCCCCCTGGAACAGCAACATCAAAATTGAAGTCGCAAAAAAGGTAATGGGTGATTTTTTGGACAGCCTGAAAAATGAACCCAACCTTGAACTAGCCCTGCGCTGCTACGGTCATACCACCTTTTTTAAGCCTGAACGAAATTGCAAAGACAGTAAGCTCGAAGTTCCTTTTGCAGAAGCAAAGACGAATTCCCTAAAAATAAAACAACGCATACAACGCCTTGAACCTCTTGGTACCACACCCATTGCCTATTCACTGGGTGAGTGTGTAAATGATTTTACACCCTGTAGCAATTGCAGGAATATTGTTATCCTGATTACAGATGGTATTGAAGAATGTAATGGCAACCCCTGCCAGGTGAGCATTGATTTACAGAAAAAAGGAATCTTCATCCGCCCTTTTGTGATAGGTGTTGGACTCGACGTAAAATTTGCAGACGTTTTTGCCTGCATGGGAAAATTTTATGATGTAAGCAATGAAGCCAATTTTAAAGATGTTTTAAAACTGGTGATCACCGAGGCGTTATCACAAACTACCGTGGAAGTTGATCTTCTTGATATTCTCAAAAAACCAACGGAAACAGATGTAGACATGACTTTTTACGAAGCCGGCACTAATACTGTAAAATATAATTACCTGCATACCATAAATCACCGCGGCAACCCTGATACGTTGGTACTGGACCCTGATCTTCAGTACGACATAACGGTTCACACCATACCGCCACAGGAAAAAAAGAATGTTGTTATTACAAGGGGCAAACACAACATTATCCCTATTGATGCTCCGCAGGGTTTTCTAAGACTGGAACTGGACGGGGCAGTTAATAAATATTATCCTACAACTGTCGTGCGCAAGGCTAACGAAATGAAAACACTTAACGTGCAGGATTTTGGAAAGACCGAAAAATATATTGTAGGCAAATACGACCTGGAGGTGCTGACCTTACCTAGAATTTACATTAAGGATGTAGAGATTAAACAAAGCAGTACCAATTCTCTTAAAATACCTACAAGCGGCAGCGTGTTTTTTAATAAGCAGGGCAGCGGCTATGGCAGTATTTATATGGATGATGGGAAAACAGTTTCCTGGGTTTGTAACTTTAATCCCGCGTTAACCAACGAGATCATTTATCTGCAGCCGGGCAAATATAAAACTGTTTACAGGCTCGAGTTTTCTAAAGAAACACTGAAAACAGTCGAACGTAATTTTGAAGTAAAATCAGGGACACCTGCCACTATTAATTTGTATTGATTTCATTATTCCTATCCTGAACCGGGAGTTAAGACCCAAGAAAGCCAGGACAATCCTTCCATCTTGCTTCCCCTTGGTCCCTTCAGTCTTGTTTCCCTTCAGTCCTTTCTGTCATGTTTCCCTCAGGGTCCTTTAGTCCTCGCTATTTCAGATTGTTTGAAACTCCCTTGTTTTTTGGATAAATCCTCCCTCTTAAAAATGGCTTAAGCAAAGGCTTTTTAGTAGATTTACGCTCTTAAAATTAATTTCCCGGATGAAAAAATATACCTACACAGAGAAAAAAGATACGCGTTCAGGCTTTGGTGCCGGTTTATCAGAACTTGGAAAAACAAATCCCGATGTTGTGGCCCTGTGCGCCGACCTCACAGGCTCTCTTAAAATGGATGCGTTTCAAAAAGAGCATCCAGAACGTTTTTTCCAGGTAGGTATTGCTGAAGCCAATATGATGGGAATTGCCGCAGGGCTTACCATTGGCGGAAAAATTCCGTTTACGGGAACATTTGCGAATTTTAGTACTGGTCGCGTGTATGACCAGATCCGTCAAAGTATAGCGTATTCTGATAAAAATGTAAAGATTTGTGCATCGCATGCGGGTCTTACTTTAGGAGAAGATGGCGCAACACATCAGATTTTAGAGGATATAGGGTTGATGAAAATGCTCCCGAATATGGTCGTAATTAATCCCTGCGACTATAACCAAACAAAGGCTGCAACCATTGCAATTGCAAAACATCACGGACCTGTGTACCTGCGTTTTGGGAGGCCAACTGTTCCTAATTTTACGCCCGCAGACCAGAACTTTGAAATAGGAAAAGCGGTTATACTTAACGAAGGAACTGACGTAACCATTATTGCTACAGGTCATCTGGTCTGGAAAGCAATAGAAGCCGGTGAAAAATTAGCGGAAAAAGGGATTAGTGCTGAGATCATTAATATCCA
>JAYSYG010000480.1:0-4008 GCA_043716685.1 Sphingobacteriaceae bacterium
CACTTCTACTGTTTTTACGGGACAAAACCTCACAACTACAGGGCCAGTGAGCAGTGTTATTCAACCAAGCGTTACGTTGAACTCAGCTACTTTATATGATGAGATTTCCGTCTCTTTCAGCGCAGCACCTTTTGCAACTAAAACACAAAGCTCCACAACAAATGACTATGGTTTATATTACACTGTTTTTGCAACGGTCTTTTATAAATACAAACAGGGCGATACTGTTCGTTGTCTGGACAATACTATTTCCACAAAATCATTTACATACCAGGCACAATTGAAAAAACCGTTGCGCTGGGATTATTTCGGCGCCCTTCCCGTATACACACTTACTGCTACTGTAGATCCTTCCATTCCTAATTCAACTTTTGTTCTTACACCAGGAAATGTTCTGCAGAGTAATCCAACTTTCACCGTCACGCCTATGGTAATGAGCAATTATACGATCACGCAAACCGGTAGTTACAACCCTCCTTCGAATGCAGTAACGTATACGATCTCTGCTATTCCGCTGACGGTATACTACATAACAGCCATCGCGAATTCTTCGGCAACTCCAATCTCCTATACCTTATCTGCGGTTCCAAATCCTGCTATTTCAAATTCAACGTATGCTATTTTTCCTCCCGGCATTGGTTCCTCTACAGGAAGCAGTCCGGTATTTACAGTTGCACCTGACAGTCCTACCAATTATACTATTACACAGACTGGTTCTGGCACTCAAACAGTAGCGTATACATATTCAAATAGCATTGGAGGATATACCTATGTTTTGAATCCCGGTAATATTTCACAGAGTGCTGCAACATTTACGGTTGCTCCCACCATTTTAACCACGTATGCTATAAATCAACTCGGCACTGTTTTACAGGCCCCTCCGATAACTTACAGCAGCATTGGCACTACTACCTACGTTCTGAATCCCGGCAATTCTGTGCAAGCAACTCCAGTATTTATAGTAACTCCAACTATTACAACAACCTACACGCTGAGAACATTAAGTTCAAACACTTTGTCAGCCGCAAATAGCACCACACTTTTTACTTTCCTGTCTGCAAAAACAACTTCGGGCGGAATAGGTACTGCGACTTCTGTTCCATTTAGTTCGGTTAATCCAATTGCAAAAATGCCGTCGAGGATGTCAGCAAGACTTGCTTTTGTTTTAAAGAATCCTGAAAATACATCAAGTAAATATGCGGTTGTTGTTTCGAAAAATCCGCTAGATCTCAATAGTGCATTAAATGTTGTTAGGGTAAGCCAAAGTGGTTGTCGGAGGGATGATTCATCAGGAAACCCAAGTGATTCAATACTAACAATTCCTGGCAAACCAATAGTCCTTGAATGGAGTAAAAGTGCAACCGAGTTGTATTATGCAACGGATGACAATAAACTTTACCGTGTTTCTCATATCACAGATATTTTTGATCTTTCTTCACCAAGCTATTCCGGTAAATTTTTTACAGATATTTTTACCTATTTAACTGGCACTGTAAATCCGGCGTCGCCTTACAGAACAACTTTGATAGGAATATTTGACAAACCTGTAACGAGTATAAGCGTATCGAATGATAATAAAAACCTGGCCCTTACATTTAACCCCGTCAGCTCAGGAACAACCGGAGTAGTTTTGTACAACACTAACGATGCAAGAACGAGCGATACTGCAAACATCAACTGGGTAGACAAAGGGAGTTCTCTTACCAATAGTCTGACTGCGACGTATTGTTCACTGATGGAAAAAGATGATAGTAAAAAAGTATTTATTGGCACAGACAATGGTGTTTTTTATACGAGCGATATAACCGCGGGGAATTGGATAAATGTAAATGCTAATGCCACGACTGGGAAATTACCGAACGTCCAGGTGTTTGATATCGAACAGCAAACTTTGGAAGGATGGGACTGTTACAACTCGGGACAAATCTATGTTGCCACTAACGGTCGCGGTGTCTGGATCAACAAAGCATTTTTTACACCTATGGCAGTTAGCATACAGGAAGAGGAACCCATGTTGAAAAACGAGAACAATCTTATCATTTATCCCAATCCAACCAATGGAAATGCTACACTCGTGTTTAATGGTGTTGACGGAGAAAATGTCACCATAAGAGTCATGGACATTAGCGGGCGAATCGTAAAAAATGAAAATTTAGGCAAATTAAATCCGGGTGAAATAAATTATACTATCGATACCTTTGATCTGAATTCAGGCGTTTATATAGTAAACGTAGTTAGCAACGCCAATACTAAACGTGTTGTTAAGTTAATTGTAACAAAGTAGGGCAACGGGCATTTATTAATCGTAGGATCATTTCCGTCGCTTAAAGACAGTTAACACTATCCCTCTGCGACTCGACGCCTCATCTACTCCATGTTAATTTCATTGTGCATATCAGTCAATATGCTTATTTTAGTTCCATTGCTTTTACAAAGAGATATGGGCTTAAAACTACACATAACTTATAACAAATAATTTACACCTATGGCTGAATTAAAAACAAAAAAAACCGAGCTAAGTGTGGAGGCCTTTTTAAAAAAAGTTCCTGAACCGCAAAAACAAAAAGACACTTTTACAATTCTTGACCTTATGGAAAAGGCCACCAGGGCGAAGGCTAAGATGTGGGGACCGGCTATTGTGGGTTTCGGTGATCGGCATCTGAAATACGAAAGCGGCCGCGAGCTGGACTGGTTTGTTATGGGGTTTTCTCCACGCAAACAAAACCTTACCTTATATGTACCGGGAGCGGTGGAAAAACAACAGAGTCTCCTCAAAAAATTGGGAAAACATAAAACGGGAAAAGGTTGTTTATATATTAATAAACTTGAAGAAATAGATCTGGCTGTTTTAAAACAGATCATCACTAAAGGAGTTGTAAAATAAATATGTTTTGATGAAGCAAAACATAGTAGCGACAGATGAAAGAAAATGTTGAAAGAAATTTTCCTGAAGTTCTCCTAATTCTCCTTAAAAGTGCTTTACATTATTCAGAGATTAAGATAAAGCTCCTTTATTAACCTCCCCTGCTCAGAAGTGATGCGTATCACAAGCTTTTTAATATTCCGAGGAAGCGCCTTAAGCGGAATAACTTGCTCAAGTGTTTGATTAGCTGGAATACTCTCAGTACTTTTTTTGTAAATGCCTTTTCCAATTGCCTTTACTTCCACAAAATACCTGTCTTCTGTATTGCCTGTGTTTGTAATACTTAAGCTAATTTCCTTTGCACTGGATTTTTCTGAAAGTATAGGAATAAAATGGAAACTTCTAAGTTTTGGAAGCCAGCTGCAACGGTACTGTGGAAAAGGCCTCCAGTCTGGTTCCTTACCTGAATATGATAAAATGAGAGCGTCCCAAACAATCTCCTTATTGCGTGTAACCTCAATAACACGATTTAATGTTCCGGCGCATAATAGGAAATTAGAATTAGGCAGCTCCGTCACGTTACCACCTCCCGGACTCCAGCCAGTTGTCTCAGAATCAAAGTCCATTTCAAAGTGCCATAAGGCAGTATCTTTTGCGGCTGCATTTTCTTTTATCTCAATTAAGCCGGAGATCTTTCGTTCACCTTCCTTAACGGCTGGCTCATTGTTATTAAAAATAAGAAGTGTGTTACGCTTGGTGATCGTTCCATCATGCTGCTTGCGAAATAGATCATTGGCTACCTTCGCGTCTCCTGATGGAAATTTTTCGCCATACGTCATTACAATTTTTTTGGTAGCCTTATCTATTTTCACAATCCTACTGAGATCACGGAAGCCTACGTATATAGTTGTTCCATCTGTACTTTCACTAAACGCATTCGAATGCGATGAAAACAGTGGTGTACCGGTTTCATATTTTTTATAGAGCAGATCTTCGTCTTTTATATACGGATCCGCGTCCCAAAACCAAACGAGTTTTCCATCATGATCAAACTCAAGCAAAATAGTCATCTGCGTTTTTTTGTACACTTTTTTATTGATCACATAAATATCGGCTTCGTTTTGCAGTTGCTGCGCCGTATAATT
>JAYSYG010000049.1:0-2452 GCA_043716685.1 Sphingobacteriaceae bacterium
ACGTTTTGAGCGTAATTCTGTCCAAGCAACAATGCATTAAGAGGTTTTATAAAAAACAGAAGAGACAGCAAGCAGATGAGCGACAAAGGTAAAAAGATAGCGAGATCGTAATTTGTAGTATTAGCGAGCGAGCCCATTCCCCAGATCACAAAGGTTTTGAGGTTGTTTGGATCTGAAAAATATTCCAATGCAGTTTGAATGGCGCCGCAGATCTGCGAGAACATTAAACCTATTAATAGCAGAACAATATTGCTGCTTACTTTCTTTGAAATAGCAAGGATGAGAAGCGTTACAATTAAGCTTCCGGTAATAGATGAAAGAACAATAAAGCTTTTCCCGATAAAAAAGTCTGAAAATACGTGCAGGGCATTTCCTGCAAGAATACTAACGGCAACCATTAGAGAAGCGCCAGAGCTAATACCCAAAACATAAGGACCGGCAAGCGGGTTTCTGAAAATAACCTGGAGGATAAGGCCCGAAACAGCCAGGCTGCTTCCGGCAATAATTGCGGTAATGGTTTTTGGGAAACGGATCTGCCAGAAAATAAAATTATGCTCTGTGATCTTCGCAGAAAGAATATCCTCGGTGCCGCCGTAAACTAAACTCAAAACACATCCCAAAATAAAAAGAAAGATGAGGAGTATGTATTTTATGGTGGAGTTGTCTTTCAATAGGAGGTAAAAATATTGATTAAATCTTTGAAAGCCACAGATTTTATTGATTAAAATTCGCTAAACGCAATTTTCATAGTAGTTCTGTGCGGTCTGTGGCAGAACTATTTAAGCTGCTCATAATAATAAAAATCCTGTTTTATTTCCGCTCTTAATTCCGGGTGAAAGATCTGCACAAGGTCGCTCAGGATCCTGTCAGGATAGATCATCCCTGTCTCCCAATAATTACTATACCCTTTGCTATTGGTAATTTTTGTATTGTTGTAAAGATTACCTGTTTTATAGGCTTTAAATTCCGCATAACGGCTTTCGTACTGCAACAACTCTTTTTTTGTTTTGAGTGTAGAAAGATTGATCCAGAAATCGGCATCCTTCGCCCTGGCAAACACCTGCTCAAAGCTTAAAGGCAGGCTCCCGAACCTGTTATCGTCCTTCCATAAATAACTTGCCGCAGCATCGTTCAACAAACCGGCAACATAGCTTTTCCCGCCCGGCATATACCAGGAATCGCTATACTTAATTTCACTGAACACCGTTGGTCTCTCTGATGTTTTTCCTGCAACCTCTTTTAATTTCCCGTAATTTTTTTCAACGCCATTAAAAATAGAATCCGCCTGTTTTTCTTTTCCCACAAACACCGCAAAAAATTTAATCCATTCCGCGCGTGCAAGTGGACTTTCTTCCAGGTGATCGATACTTATTGCGATAGGAATTCCTGTAAGCTCCAGTTTTTTATCCTTGCCTTTTTCTCCTTCCCCCATCCCAAACGTAAAAACAATATCCGGTTTTAAAACAATGGTTTGCTCCAGATCAACTTGCGGCGTTCTTGCAAGCTCTTTCAATTTACCTTCATTAAACTTCCGGATCACTTCCGGGTTATTCACATAATCAATATTGTCTATGGCCACTAATTTATCTGCTGCACCCAGTTCACAGAACATGGTAGCATAAATACTACTCAGCGCTGCTATTTTAGTACAAGGTGCTTTTATAGGGATTCCATTTTTTGGAAAATTATCTGGGGTAGACGAGCCGGTATAAATAACAAAAGTAGTAGTAGTGTCGTAATTTGTTCTGTCTCCGAACAAATAGACGAGCGTGAAATTTTTCTCTTCACGAATAGCAAAGCGCCTGGCATATTTGATAGAGTTATTTCTATTCATACCAATAGCAGTATTTTCCTCAATCTGAACAGAATCCTTACAAGCAAAAAGTACTCCCAGGAAAATAATAGAAAAATATATGTATTTAAACTTCATAAAATTGTATTTCAAAAATACTTCCACACGGTTGATTGTCTTTTATTTTAATGGAAGCGTTATGCTTGTTCAGGATATATTTTACAATGTACAGGCCAAGACCGGTACCTTTAGAATTACGCGTTTCTTCGTTCCCGGCTCTGTAGAACTTTGAAAAGACTTTTATTTTATCTTCGTCGCTTATCCCACATCCCTTATCGCTCACCCTAAGGAGAGCAGAGCCCTTATTGTTTTGCAGTTCGACACAGATTTCTTTCCTGTCCCTGGAATACTTAAGCGCATTGTCTACCAGGTTGGTTACTACGGATGGAAAAGCATTCACATCTATTTCTTCGTTTACTTCAGTAGCAGCAGTATAGGTAAGTTCTCCGCCGGCCAGTTCGTTTTTATAATACCTCTTTAAGATCGTTCCTATAAATTCACCAAGATTCTGTTTTTCTTTTTTAGTAATAAATTCACCCGTTTCAAGGCGGCTGGCCAATAAAACATTGTCAATAAGCATATTTAACCTTTCGGTCTCAA
>JAYSYG010000481.1:0-4007 GCA_043716685.1 Sphingobacteriaceae bacterium
TTTTATATGTTATCGCAACTGGGCTACAAGAACTGGTTGTATTTCAGTATTTGGTTAATAATAGGGTTAATTATTTATTTTGTTTACGGTCGTAGGCACAGTAAATTAGCACCTTCAAACACTTAATGTATGTTAGTTTTTATTACAGGAGCCACGTCGGGGATTGGAAAAAGTACAGCTGAAATTTTTGCAAAAAACGGGTGGGATCTTATTATTACAGGCAGAAGACAGGAACGCCTGGCTGAATTAAAAAAACAACTGGAAGAGAGTTACAAAATAAACGTCACGCCCCTCTGTTTCGATATCAGGCAGGCAAGTGAAGTAGAATCTGCAATTCACTCTCTGTCGCCGGAAACTAAAAAAATAGATGTGCTTGTAAATAATGCTGGACTTGCTGCCGGCCTTTCCTCCATACAGGACGGTACTCTTTCACACTGGGAGCGTATGATAGACACTAACATTAAAGGACTATTATACACGACAAAAGCCATTTCCAATCTCATGATCAAAAACGGCAAGGGGCATATAATCAACATTGGTTCAATTGCGGGCAAAGAAGTGTATGCTAACGGAAATGTTTATTGTGCCACCAAACATGCTGTTGACGCCTTAAATAAAGGCATGCGCATTGATCTGCTTCCTCACGGCATTAAAGTAACGGCGGTTAACCCCGGCATGGTGGAAACGGAATTCAGTGTTGTGCGTTTTGACGGCGATGAAGACAGGGCGAAAAAAGTATATATGGGGTTGGAACCTTTGAGACCAGAAGATATAGCTGAAACTATTTTCTGGATAGCAGGAAGACCGCCGCATGTAAATATTAATGACATTATTATTATGCCGACCGTTCAGGCTACCGCCACCACTGTAATTCGTAAATAACCCCGATGATAAAAATAAAATATACGGTCCTTTTTGTTATTTTATTTTATTTTATCCCCGTTTGTTTTTTTTCACAATCCTCAAAAAAAAGATCAGGCAACGGAAACCGCATTTACTTTGGCCCGGTAGTGGGTTTTTATAAGATCAATAAGAATCATGCAATACAGCCCACACAAAAGATGAGCGCCCTCATCGGTTTTAAAAGGGAACAACGCGTTGGCCGGGACTTCAAAACCTTTTTCTTATTTGGCTTCGAATACTTTTTTCACGGCGTTAATTTCAGGTCCTATTATTTTGAGCCGGACTCTCTTAAGTTGTATGATAAAAGCTTTGGCTACAACTATTCTCTTTTTATCCATGAGCTTAATCTTCCTTTGCAGATAAAGTATTTGTTTAAACGCGAAGACAACAGCCTTTTCAGTCCATATATAATAGCCGGTTATCAGTTGAGGTATTTATTACCAGGCACTTTAAAAGTAAGTCAGAATGGGAAAAAGATCAGAGACGACACTCCTGATCTCAAATTTAAGAATGCAGTTCTATACGATAAGATCAATGCCTTTGTATGTTTAGGCATTGGCTGGCAAAAAAACAGCCTGAGTTCTTCAAAAGGTAGCTTTTTTGTGGAATTAAACTGTCGTTACGGTTTTTCCCCTTATTCCTTTGAAACAGCCTATTCGGCAAGCTCACTTTACATTTACGGGACACATGTAACCATACAGTTAGGTGCTAAATTCTAACAGTTATCTCTTAAAACGAACAATTTTTCAAGATTTATTAATAATTACTTGACTTTAGCTGAATAGTTTAATACCTTTAATTAAGGTAAATCCAACGAACTAAACCTGTCTCCTAAAATATTGTAAGTACTGTTTTCAAATCTCCAGCATGAATAGACGCAATTTTATATTGACATCTGCAGGCACGCTCAGCGCTCTTGAGATGTTTTCGACCATTGATCGAAATTTTACGACGAATCTTGAAAAACACCTGTCGAAACTTGAAAATCAGAGTCTTGATGCTTCGGCAGAGAACGAAGATTTTTGGGGATGGGTACGTCAAAGTTATACCATTTCATCAAACCTTATAAATTTAAATAACGGCGGGGTTAGTCCGCAGCCAAAAGTAGTACAGGATGCACACATTCGCAATTACCAGCTGGCGAACGAGGCGCCTTCTTATTATATGTGGCGCATATTAGATCAGCAAAGAGAGGGGTTACGCAATAAGCTTTCAGATCTCTGTGGCGTGTTGCCCGAAGAAATTGCGATAAACAGAAATGCTACCGAGGGATTGAACAGTATAATTTTCGGCTTGAATTTAAAGGAAGGGGATGAGGTTGTATTGAGCACCTTTGATTATCCGAATATGATGAATGCGTGGAAACAAAGGGAAAAACGCGACAAAATAAAACTGGTATGGATACAGATTCCCCAACCAACGGAGGACGATGCGGCCATTGTGAAGCTTTACGAAAATGCGATCACTTCCAAAACAAAGATCGTTCATATCACCCACCTTATTAACTGGACAGGCAATATAGTACCCTGCAAAGCGATTGCGGACATGGCGCATAAAAAAGGCTGCGAAGTAATTGTGGATGGGGCACATTCTTTTGCGCATATAGATTTTAAAATTGAAGATACAGGCGCAGATTATTTTGCAACGTCGCTTCATAAATGGCTCTGCGCTCCTTTTGGAAGCGGGATCATGTACATTAAAAAGAATAAAATAAAAAATGTCTGGGCATTGCTTTCAAGTGTTGAACCAGACGGTGATGACATTAAAAAATTTGAAAACCTTGGTACCCGCTCTTTCGCCTCAGAAATGGCCATTGGTACAGCCATCGATTTTCACAATGTTATAGGCGGCAAGCGCAAAGAGGCACGTCTTCGTTATTTAAAAGACTACTGGACGGAAAAAGCCGTTAAGTTGCCAAAAACAAAATTTGCCTCATCTTTAAAACCTGAATATTCATGCGCGATAGCCAATATTGGGTTTGAAGGATGGCAGGCACAACAAGTAGAAGCGAAATTATTTGAAACATACAAAATACATACAGTTTCAATTATACATGAAAAAGTAAATGGCATTCGTGTGACACCAAATGTATATACAAATCTGCAGGATCTGGATTTCCTTGTTAAAGGATTAACTGAAATTTCACAGAAAATTGCTCCGCCTGTGAAGTGAGGAAGATTAAGGCAAAAGAAGTTTTTAATTCTGTAAAATATTAAACCGCATTGAAAAGACCGTACCCCCGTGATTTTCGAAACTGTACTTACCATCTATCTGTTCAACCAAACCGCTTAAAATATCCATTCCATAAGAAAGTTCTTTTTTGTCTTTGGGTTCCAAACCCCTGCCATTGTCGGAAACTATAAGCGTTACAAAATCGTCTTCCTGTTTTAAACTAACAGAAATTTTACCATTTGACATTCCTGCAAAAGCATGTTTAAATGAGTTTGTAATAATCTCGTTAATAATGAGTCCTAAAGGCAGCGCAATACTCAGATCAACAACAATTTCATCCAGATCTGTCTCAAGAGCTACTTCTTCTCTGTCAGAATAATATACTTTAAGAAGATTGGAAATAATTTCGTTGAGGTATTTTTTTAAATTAATTTCTGTAAAATTTTTTGATTTATATACCAATTCGTGAATGATGGCTATAGAATCTATCTTACTTCTGTGTTCATCAAAAAGGGATTTATGATGTGCATCTTTTACTTTACTGGATTGGAGATTAATAAGGCTGGATATGATGGTTAAATTATTCTTAACCCGATGGTGGATCTCTTTTATGAGGAGTACTTTTTCCTTTAACTCCTGATCCAACGTATTTTGCAATACCCTTCGCTGGCGAGCCTCCAGATTAGAGGCAAAAACTAAACTGAGTGATAGTGCAAATGTTTGTTCGCCCGCATTAAATACCCGTTCCGTATTTCCGGTTTTCTCAAAACACATAACCCCCACCATTTCCCCGCCAATTCGAAGTGGAATATCCATGAGGGAAATAACATTATTCTCGACACAGTAACTTTCTGCAAGTTCAACAGTAGCAGGATGTTTATAAACGTTTTCGATCAGCAGAATCTCGTTTTCACTAACTAACTGAAAATAGG
>JAYSYG010000482.1:0-3994 GCA_043716685.1 Sphingobacteriaceae bacterium
TTATATCCCGATAAATTGTTCTGATACTGACAGAAAATTTCTTTGCCAGTTCGGTTGCCGTCAGAAGCCGTTTCGTTTGCAACTGGGTTAAAATTGCAGTCAGACGCGAAAGGCGTTTTGTATCATTGTCATTCATTCTTGAAACTTTTCAGATGAGAATTTTTATTGGCGTTTTTACTTTTTATTTTTTACGTATTTATCCAAAAACTTTTCCATAGCGGCATAAAAATCGAATTGGTTATTCTGATTACTGAATCCATGCCCTTCATCATCCTTTACCATGTATTCCACGATCACACCACGTTTTTTTAAAGCCGTAACCATTTGATCACTTTCAGTCCTGTTTACTCTTGGGTCGTTGGCACCACATGAAATAAACAAAGGCGCTTTGATCTTATCTACATGCAGTGCCGGTGAAATTTCAGCCAGCATACTACTATCCTTCGGATCATTGGGATCGCCAACCATTTCGTAAAATTGTTCAATGTACGGTCCCCACTCTGGCGACAAACCTCTTATAAAAGTAAACATATTACTTGCTGCCACATCTGCAACACCTGCCGCATAAAGGTCGGGAGTTAATGTAACACCAAATAATACTGCGTTACCTCCAAAGCTTCCTCCGTATATAGCAATACGTTTCGGGTCAGCAATTCCTTCCTTCTTCAACCACTCAACCCCATCCGTAATATCGTCCTGCATCTTTTTCCCCCATTGCTTAAAACCTGCTTCATAAAACTTTTTACCATAACCAGTTCCTCCTCTGAAGTTCATTTGCAAAACAGCGTAACCTCTATTAGCCAGCAGTTGCACCTCGGGGTCATATCCCCATTCATCTCTCGACCATGGCCCACCGTGCGGATGCACCACCACAGGAAGGTTCTCGGCTTTAAGACCTAATGGCAATGTAAGGTATCCATGGATAACAAGACCGTCCCTCGATCTATAGACAATTGGTTTAGTCTGGCTCATTTGTTTTTCAATGATCCATGGAACAGGATTCGCGGCTTCTTTAATTTCCATTGACTTGAAATCATAGATGTAAGATCTGCCAGGCATACGGTCGTTGTATATACCGACTATGGCTTTTGTCCTTACGTCATCATACCCACGAACAATAATTGTGTAGCCTTCCAATTTCTTATTAATCTCTTCATATACATGCTCCCATTCCTTATCAAAAAAATACTTTTCGGGTTTTTCTCCTGCCCAGGAAACAGAGACCAGCGTTTTCTTTTTCCTATCAAAAACAATACTTTCGAGATCGTAATCTTTATCGCTGTAAATTTCTTTTACTTCTTTCTTTTCTAAAGGATCGTATTCCACCAGAGTAACTTTATCTCGTCCAACATTGGTCAGCACATACATATTTTTATTATTCTTGTCAAACGACCCCACAGTAAATTGATCCTCGAAAGATAGTGCCGCTAAAGGCGTAAAAGCATCCTTTTCAGTGTTTCTATAACTCCAGACAGTTTTTAAACCATCTGGCTTAGAAGCTAATCGAATTGTGCCCGTGTTGTCCGTAACCCAGGTATCATAATTTTCTTTATTCTTATACAACAATTTGAGTTCTCCTGTTTCTATATTTAACAGGTAGGGATCGATGCAAGACCTTATTCTTTTATTTATTCCAACAAGAAGTTCTTTTTCCTTTCCGGGTATTTCAGTCAATGCATCAATCACACTTGTATGAATTCCCGCTAAGGGTGTTAATGATTTGAAATCGCTACCATCAGCCTTCACGGAAAACAATTGAAAGTTTTCGTCGCCACCAACATCCTGTGCATACACAATCCTATCTCCCTTCCAAAAATAACTACCAATGCTCCGGAGTGTGTCATTGGTAACGCGAACACCAGATGTATCCGTCGTTTTTTGAACAAAAATATTCATCCTGCCTTTATAGTCGGTCTTGTAGCTCAAATAGATTCCGTCTGGCGAAATCCGTAGCATGCTTTTACTGGGATTCCTGAAGAAGGTCTTCACATCAACCAATGGTGCAGGCATTTCTTTTTCTTTATTATCCTCATTCACATTAGATTGACATGAAGTAAGAACAAACAGCAAAGAAGTTGTTGCTGATAAAATTAAATTTCTACTACTAATCATAATTTTTTTAGTTATACTGTTTTTGTAAACGATACTGTAGGCCACATGAGTGAGAGGGTTTAGCAGATTTGTCTTGTGCGGATTTTGAAATTTTTTATCTATATAAAAAAACATTCTGTCGTCGGCAGGCAAATTGTACTCAAAAAACTTGCGCGTTCGCCGCCTTAATTTTATGTGCTGTCGCGGATTAGGTGCATTAGGCTCTCTAAACGTCATGTTTATTAAATGGCAACAGTTTATACTCACAGTGTAATCGCGAACTAATAAGAACAAAATCCATTTAAGATATTTCTAAAACTGTTCGTTGTGTTTTTCCTTTCTTACTTTGTTGGATTACCGAAAAATTGTTGTTGGCATAATTTGCCATCAAATTTTTTAATCTCATATTTTTTGCTTTTTACTGTTTAAAATTTCAGGGTTTGTCTCTACCAATAAATCGTTGTTTTCCAAGCAGAAAATTTATGGCTTTAATTACGTTTCTCTCTAAACTTTCTTCTGTTTTTAGAAAAGATAAATATCTAACAATTTCTAATTGAAGATAAGGCCGTAAGTTGTCAAATATTTTCTTTGCTTCTATATTTTCTTTTAAGGCGTTGATGAATTTAGGATGTAATGGAATAACTCTTTCTTCCGGGTCAAAATAAATTTCAAAGTCTGCTTTGTCGCCAACATCTTTGTTCGCTGATTTTCGCATTGGCGTATTTAGATATAATCTCCAATGTCCACTATACTTTATTAACGTTTGATGAAATTCGTGTCCGTCAATTTTTATTTTTACAGGAATTTTTCCTTTCTCCTTGTTGGCTTGAAAAAAAATAGATTTTAAAACGTTCTCGGGCAGATAAACAAATGGATTT
The DNA here is from genome assembly GCA_043716685.1 of Sphingobacteriaceae bacterium. GTDB lineage: Bacteria > Bacteroidota > Bacteroidia > B-17B0 > Aurantibacillaceae > Aurantibacillus. The sequence goes on from JAYSYG010000482.1 coordinate 2,970, forward strand.
ATTCCAATTATTTCAATTTCTGCTGAAAATAGTTCAGTCTTAATTTTCTTCATTTTTTGTGTATGTCCCAGGTTATGTAGACAATGTTAGAGGCTCGTTGTTTTCGAGGTTTTTATCAGGTATAAATTTACAAAGTTTTCAAGTAATCTAAAAGGTCTTTTTTGTCGTGGTCATTCATTTTCCAAATCACTCCAATGTTCGCTTTTTTACCATCGCTTTTTAAGTCGTGGTCAAGGAAACGAAAAAATAAACTGTCTGTGTATGGAATTGAAAAGTTGTCAGGATTTGATAAGTGACTAAATTTTATAGAAACACTATTCATTTTATCTCCATTTTTTCCGTGACATGTTTTGCAACTATTCGCAATTTTAATTCTTGAGTTCCCTTTGTCGAGTAATTTTTCGCCTTTCAGGTTTCTACCGGTCCTATATATTGTTTCCCCGTTTGTTAAAAGTTTCTGTTTATTACAGGAAAGGGTTAAAATCAGTGCTAAAAATAGAAGCGAATTTTTAGTTGTTCTCATGGTTTAAAATTTAATTTTCATACTTGATAGAATGGTCAGGACAAAAGAGATTATAGAAGCAATTGTTCTATACTGGTGGTGGGAATTCCAGGGATTTTCAAATAGTTGTCTCATTTGGGTAATTTCATCCCTTGAGGCTGTTGACAGATTAAATTTTGCTAATTGTTCATTTAACGGAACATTGTAAAAAAGCGTAATTCCGAATACACCAACAAAATATATAATCATTGCAAGCAACATTAAGCAGAACGAAGTATCAATTAGTTGTTTGTAAAGCATATAGGACGAAATAGGGAATACTAAAAGCAAACCCATAAATGAAATAAGAAAAAGGGGGTTTTGGATCGCTACATTTATAGCCTGCATAGCCTTTATGTATTCATGGTCTGCTAATGCTTTTAAACCATGATTAACAGAACAAGAATAACTAAAAAGCAAACCTGCAATGAGCCCGCTTAATAAAAGCGTTATGAAATTAAATACATGTTGTGTTGCCATCTTT
>JAYSYG010000483.1:0-11976 GCA_043716685.1 Sphingobacteriaceae bacterium
CCCGCCTAAGACAGCTGACCTGCAGTGTTCTATGGCGAACATTACTTTGCGATGTTGCAAAGGCAATTTATATTGGCTCCTGTAGGCTGCTCCGAATAAAGAAAAAATGTCTGACAGCTCCGTTGATTGAGCAATCGAATTATCTTTCATTTTAAACAATTAAATTGAAAGAAAATCCAAAGGACTTTTTACCTTGTCAATTGCATATTGCTGAACATGCAGGTAAACACTTGTAGTGCGAAGTGAGCTGTGCCCGAGAAGTTGTTGTATAAGTGGCAGCGAAACGCCCTGTTCCATCATGTGCGTGGCAAAACTGTGACGCAATACATGGACGCTTACTTTTTTTAGTATCCCAGCCTTTTTAATAGAATTTTTAAATACCACCTGGATGGTTTTCTCAGAAATACAAACTGATCTTTTTGTTTCAAATAGCCATTCGCAAGGCTGGTATTTTTTGTAATACCTTCGAAGGACTTCAAGTGCTAACGGTGAAAGAATGGCGTATCGGTCTTTATTTCCTTTGGCCTGTTTTATCCGTATTTGCATGCGTTTGGAATCAATATCTCCGATCTTCAAGGTTCTTGCTTCTCCCATCCTTAGACCCGCAGAATAAATCACAGTCATTATTGCAAGGTGCTTGTCGTTTTTAATTACAGAGAAAAAACGCTGTACCTCTTCTTTGGATAAAACCACGGGAAGCTTTTTTTCTCTGCGCATGCGGGGTATCGCAATGGGATCCCATTCTCGTTTTAGAACCTGGATGAACAGAATTTTCTGGGCGCTTACCAGCTGATTCATGTACGACTGGCTCATTTTTTTTGTCGTTGTGCAATGTTGAAGATAATCCCGGATTTGAACCGGACTCAATTCATCGGGCGAAGCTTTGAAAAATTTAGAAAGTTGAATAAGGCAATCCAAATATGCCTGGGTGGTGTTTGGGCTGTAGCCCTTCAGCTCCATTTGCTGAATAAATTGTTCTCGGAGTGCTGTTGTGCTCATAATAGTATGTTTTTAAGTTAGACATACTACTAATTTCAGAATTTGTAAACTCTCTGCAATTCCAACAACTACCGCGAATGCGGTTTAGTTCAACTACCTTATACCCGCTATAAAGTAGCGCCCATATACCAAACGGGTGTTGTATTGGCGCTATTACTCTGCTTGTACAGCGGGTTATTCTCATTTTATATAGATGGATAAAAGAACCCTATTTCAAGATCAACTTCCCGCGCCCAACTTCTTTATCGCCCTTGCTTACTTTATAAGAATAAATTCCCTTTTCTTTTCCTTCAAGGTCAATTAACTGGCTGTGGTCTTTAGCAAGCTGTTTTGTGACAAGCTTTCCGGAGGCATCGTAAATTTCAAGCATTTCGCCGCCTTCGAGGTTGGTAAAAGTAAATTTACCGGTTGCAGGATTTGGAAATACTCCAATGTTGGCAGTGGCTGAGTATTTGGTGATCCCCACGGCATCTATAGACGTATCAAAGGTCCATACATCCGACCAGGGACTGAAATGCCCGCCATTATTTGCTTTTACACGCCAGTAGTATTTTACATCCGGCGAAAGTCCTGAGTTGATATAGGTAGAAAGATTAGCCGTTTCAAGGGTTTTAAAAATAGTCGTAAACAAAGAATCTTCTGCTACTTCAAGGGAATAGATAATGCCATCCGGAACCGCATTCCATTTTAATAAAAGTGCCATCGTCATGTCAATTGCCATGGTACCGTTTGTAGGCGAATTTAATGTTGGTTTCATTGGAATTGTATCATTCGAACCAATAGCGGTAATAAACATTTCGTGTTTTACGTTGGGACGGTCGCTTGAATTACGCGGAGCCATTACAGTCGTATCTACCCATTTCATGCCAGAGGTTACCCTGCCGTAAATAGAGTAATTATTATTTAAAGAAGGTGCAGGTGCTACACAGATAAAAAACTGTGAAGTAGCCGAGTTAATATTGTTTGATCGTGCCGCAGAAAGAATTCCTCTTAAATGTTTGGCTGCGCTGAATTCAGCATTTACCGTAGGTTGCCCGGCCTGGCCAAAGCCCCAGGTAGTCACGGCTCCATGCCTGGAATTTGGATCTCCACCCTGGATCATAAAGCCGGGGATAACACGGTGAAAGGCTGTGCTGTCGTAAAACTGCACGCTTACAAGACTGTCAAAATTACGCACGTGGTGATAAGCAATAGTTGGGAAAAGCTCTACAGTAACTGATCCAAGAAAAACGCCGCCCCGTTTAATGTCGATCTTGTACATAGGTTTACCTGTATAAGTAACTTGCGCCTGTAAAAATGAGATGCTGATAAAAAGAAGCAGGAGGGTGTAAATTTTTTTCATGAGTGGTTTTTTTAATGCAATATTAGATAGACGAATATAGTGAATTTCGGATTATTTCTCACAGATTGCGCGAACTTACAGGGAAATTATTCAGAATACAACCCGTCTCCCGGAGCAAAAGTTTCTTAGTTATAAATAAAAAATGAGACACGAATTCACGAACTACACGAAGGAAATTATGCTTAAAAAATTAGTGTCAATTCGTGACATTCGTGTCTGAAGAAAGAGAATTCTCAACTCATCACCGTCCACGCTTCCTTAGTACTCAGGTCAGGGCGCCCATTCATTTTTAAATATGTAAACAACTGGTACCTGTATGCCGCCAGCCATTTAATCGGTGCGTTAATAATTGCAGTGCCCAAAACCATTTTTTCTTTAGATGGCAGTTCCACTTCTTTGGTGTTCATGTCTTCTTCGGTGATCATGTTCATATACTTCACAATCTCTTCCATTTGTTCATCCAGGCGCTCTTTAAAATTTTCACGCGTTAAAGTTTTTCTGTGTTCGCGGATCTTTACCCATTCTTCGGGAGTAAGATCGTTTTTAACGAACCAGCGCATCATCGTAGCGCCAACACCAGAAGTGTACTGCATCAACTCAAGCGTGTTGCGCATTTTTTCCGCGGGCCTGAAATCAAGATCACGTTCTTCTATAAACGGAGCCAGTTGTTTTAATAAGAAAATTTCTCTTTGCAAATTCTGTAATAAATGTTGTTTGAACATAAGGATAATATTTTGCCCGAAAATTAGCTATTAAACTTCAATTATACACGGATAATTAAAATAGTACATATGTGTTTTTGGGCGTGCCCCTTCCGCCTCCTGAGATCCGTGCAAGCGGGAGGGTCAGGCTCTTCTCTGTAGCCCACTCGCCCGTCATAAGCGCCGTAAAAATGCGCGTGCGGGGTCCCTTCCCCTCCGGTCAGGGCCTCCGCCGCGCAACGGCGCTAATTACGGGCTTCGTGTGCTGCCGCTACGATCCTTCACGCGTAACCAATAAATTTTCGTATTTCGCTGCTTTAAAGAAATAATTACTTTTGTAAAGTAAGATCAAAGAGTATGAACCAGAACCTGAAACCAGAAGAGCGCGAACTCTTCAAGCTTGTAAATTATTTTAAAAAACGTGCGGAGATCCTGATCATTGAAAACAGACTGGACGAAGAGTATAGGCAAATGCTGGACACCTGCGACAAGCTTACCGGTCAGCTGGAACTTCATGCAGATAACCGTGTGTCGGTATTAGCAGCCCGCGAAGATCTGAAGGGTCTTGTAAAAGATAACGCTAAATGCCCCCGCTGTGAAAGTAATACACAACTGAAAATAATAGGGGTGGAGCAGAATGAAAAAGGCTGGAAGAGCAACACATATAAATGCCGTAAATGCAACATTACTTTTGTGTGGAATGCGCCGAATAATCCCTGGGACATGATTCCTTACGTTGAGGATTTTATAAGCCAGATGGAACTAAAACTGAACGGGGAGGCTGTGGATGAAGAAACAAAACAGCAAAATTTACAGGCCCTTGCACAAATGAAGACTAACCTTGAAAAATTAAAACCCGTGGTGGAAGGCGCTGACCAGGACCTAAAGGAAATGGAGGAACGGGAAACGCAGATGGCACAGATGGTACACACATTCAAAAAACACTTAATGATCGAAAAGATCAGGATGGAAGAGTAGGGATGTGCTTTGTGTTCCAGCCTTCTCAGGTTATCTTTTAAGCAAAGTATTTAAATGTTTATTCAGTTCTGCTGTTCTACTACCCAGGATCTTAAAAAAATTTCCGTCAAATTCTTCTACTGTTTTTACAGCGAGTTTTGCCATTTTTTCCCCGGCCGGAGTTAAGGCCACTGTCTTTGCACGGGTATCTGTAACATGTTCCTTCCTGAGAATTAGCCCTTTTTTTTGAAGGGTGCGTAAAACTGTGGAGGTGGTCATCGGATCGATCTTGGTATGGTTTGAAAGAAGCACCTGGGTAATATTTTTTTCTTCCTGCGCAAGCCAAAGCATGCTGGCAAGCAAAACAAATTGCGAATGCGTTAAATTATATTTTTCAAGCGCTTTCCTTATCTCCCGCTGCCAGAGACTCGTAACCTGCCAGAGTAAAAACCCCGGACTCTCTTCCGGTGTTTCCACGCTGAATGCTTTGTGCTGTGACTTCATCTGGTTTTAAAAATACGAACACGGCCAAGATAAAGAATTTTCCGCGGACTGTTTGCGGGACACAAAAATAAAACTGCTATAACTGTGAGGCATACTTTACCTGTAAAGGCATTTCTTCAGGCAGACCTTTCACGATTCCTTCGGCAACAATTTTGCGCCACAAAAATGCCAGTGGCCCTGAAATGCTCATTGTTGTTGTAATTCTCAAGCCTTCAGGTGTTTCTTCAAGCCTGTGTTCGCCATACATTTTTGCAAGCGGAAAATGTGTGAAGTCCGTAAAGCTTTTATTCACGATTGTTTCCACCAATTGAATTTTTACTTTTGGGCCACCCTTTGGCTTCAGCTCGAAGAAATTTCCTTTTTCGAATTTGCCATCCAGTTTTGCATACTCAATGCCTTTATCCCAACTATGCCAGTTATTCACATCTGAAAATAATTTCCACATCTGTTCCTTGGTTGCCTCTTTTGTTGTGAGAGAATACGATTTTGTCCACATAATTTCTAAAATTTAATTAATAAATTAGTATAATATAAGTACAAATATAATAAGTGTACTTATTAAATGCAAATTCCCCGGAATATTTTTTTAAATGGATGCTCATCACTCTGGTAGGTTTACTCAGACTGGCATTTAAATTTTGGGTAGGCGATCGTCGTCTTATTTGAAAATTCTGAATTTTAAGACAAATTTCTTATGTTGGATCAGCGAACGCCAATCGATAAAGAGCAGTGCAGCAAGCATAAGCAGGCTTCCGGTAAGACCTAAGATGGACTGCCAGGAAAGAAGATCGGATTTAAGTTTGTCAATATTTTCTGAGGCGTATTTTCCCATTGATAGGGCAACACTGTCACTTGTAAATTTGCCAATAAAAAACGCAGGGATAATGTAAAGCGGTTTTATTCGGGCAATTCCTCCTGCCACAAATAAAGGTGTAGTGGGCAAGGGCAGTAAAGAATACGCGACGATAACCACCTGGCTTTTCCAGCCCTTTTCTTTCATTTTGGCTCCAAGAAACTCAATGTCCTCGTTTTTAGCCGTCTTAAAATATTTACCGGAGATGTGCGGAATATACAATGACAGAATGTATCTCCCTAAAATTGAACCCGCAACCCCAATAATGATGACCGTCCATAGATCAAGGTGAAACAGGATCTGCAGAAGGATCATGATGGTAAATGCAGGGAGAAAGGGAAATGGGACAATATCGAATAACAATGCACCAAGAAAAACCAATACATATTGCCACCACATTGCCTTATTATTTATCATTAACACTCAATAAGCGTGCCAGTAAAGTGTTTATATATTTTCTTTTCATTGTGTCATACCTTGTTGAAGTTTTGCTTGAAGGAGTATATTCGTTCAGTGTAAGACGTGAAGCAATACAACACAGAGGTAGAAGGGTACAGAGCTAACGCCGGGAAATCTCTGTGACACTTTGTCTCCATACCTCTGTGTAAGAATAGAACATTGATCACCCTTCTTTCTTCAGATTTCCCCAAACACCTAGCGGAAGCTTGATGCCGCTTTTTGCATGGAGGTATAGTTCTCCGATAGCAAGTTCTGATTTATGTTTTTGCGCAAAGGGGTTTAATAAATTTTCGGGTACTAAGGCCGAAAAGCCCAGTGAATAAGCATTCAGGATCAGCAAGTGTTCTTTGGGATCGAGGATCTGCAACACGCTGGTGATCATCTCTGAGATATTCTCTTCTAGTTTCCACTTTTCACCGTTGGGACCGTGACCAAATGCGGGAGGATCCAAAATAATTCCCTGGTATAAATTTCCGCGGCGCAGTTCTTTTTTTACAAACTTTAAAGCATCGTCTACTAACCAGCGGATGTTATCTAAATTTGATTTCTGCATATTTTCATTTGCCCAGGTTACTACCTGTTTAATACTGTCCACATGGGTCACGTCCGCTCCCGCAGCTTTCGCGGCAATGGAAGCACCGCCGGTATAAGCAAAAAGATTTAAGAACTTTGCTTTTGGTTTGTTATGTAAAAAGGAATAAATTTTATCCCAGTTAACAGCCTGCTCCGGAAATATTCCAACATGTTTAAAGGAAGTAAGCCCAAGCCTGAATACTAGTTCATGGCTTTCGTGCTTCTCGCCGTCCTGGTTCCTGGCTCCCTTTTGTCCTGTTTCCTGTCCTCCGCCAATGGCATACTTAACCTCCCACTGGTCCGGCATTTGTTTCATTTTTTTCCAGTCCCCGCTGCTCGATGTGCGTGGTACGAATTTTACGTGTGCTGTCTTTTCCCATTCACTTTCGGAATAGACCTTTGGCCAAACGGCCTGTGGTTCGGGACGGATGGTTATATATTTTCCAAAACGTTCCAGTTTTTCGAAATCACCGCAGTCGAGTAATTCGTAATCTGAAAAGTTGGTTGGAGACAATAATTGCATAGTAAAATTTTATGGATTCAAATTTACAATTAAAGATCTGTTTTGCAATGAAATACAATACAATCAAACTGGCATAATCCTGGAGAATTCCTGCGCCAGGGATTGCAGCGAAAATCCTTTCTGTCCCGCAGGATGGCAAAGTTCAGCGGACTTTTGAGTGAGTGAAGGGACAGAAAGATTGAAGCGTAAAGCCCGGCCTCATGAAGCGTAAAGCGCCAGGTGAAAATGGTACGGCGGTTTTCTGTTTCATGAGGGGCGCCCAAATAAAACAGGGAAATTACCCTAAACTGTTTGCAAGACTGCTAAAGCCTATAATTAAAACAAGAAGGTTAACAAATCATGGATCAAAAGTTGGCAATACCATATAATTTAAAATATATTAGGGTAAATTTTATGTATGAGTAAACAAGGCAATTCACCTTTTATAGCAATTATCACCGTATTTTTTTTCTGGGGATTTTTAGCGGCTTCAAATGGAATCTTTATTCCGTTTTGCAAAACGCATTTCGCGCTCACGCAATTCCAGTCGCAGCTCATAGACAGTGCATTTTATGGCGCTTACTTCATAGGTTCTTTGTTGCTCTATATATTTTCGCTACAACTTAATAAAGATGTTATTAATACAATAGGATATAAAAAAACCATTATTTATGGACTGGTTCTTTCTATTGCCGGAGCCTTAACCATGATACCGGCGGTAAATTCAGGCTCCTTTGTTTTTATTTTGGTTGCTTTTTTTATTATCGCTCTTGGTTTTTCTCTCCAGCAAACCTCCGCCAATCCACTGGTTTTAAATATTGGCGATCCGGCAAAGGGGTCCCACCGCCTCAATTTTGCAGGAAGCATCAATTCTTTCGGAACAACCATTGGCCCCATTGTTGTGAGCCTTGTATTGTTTGGCAAGGCGGTGGCTTCCGAAACGGATAAAAAAACCGCCTCGATCTCATCCATTAATATTTTGTATATCATTTTAGGCGTTGCCTTTGCGCTCGCCGCTGTGATCTTATATTTTACAAAAATCCCAAAGCTGACGATCGAGGAAAAAGGATCGGAAATGAAAATATTAAAAGCGCCTTTGTTCTTTATTCTCTGGACGCTCGGCATTCTTATTGCCATATTTGTGTATTTTGCTTTAGGGTCTTTTCCTGTAAACCTGGGCCAGTTCCTGTTTCTTGCCCTGTTTGCGTTTTTCCTTGCCATAATGGGATGTATACTTTTATTACAGTATAAAAAAATTAAAAAAGAAAACCGTCTCGAAACTAAACCTTATCCGCAGGTTCTTTTGGGAATGTTCGCAATTTTATTTTATGTGGGTGTTGAAGTGACAATACAAAGTAACCTGGGCTCCTTATTAAAGCTTCCTGATTTTGGTGGATTAAAAGATTCAGAGATTGGCCCTTTTATCTCGCTGTATTGGGGAAGCCTTATGATAGGACGCTGGACGGGAGCTATTGGTGCGTTTAATTTAAGCAGGAGACTCTCAGTGCTTCTTACACTTGTAGTACCTTTTATTGCAATGGCGCTGGTACTTTATATGAACTATTTAAATGGAGCGGACCCATTTGTATTTACAAAGTATACCATTTGCGTTGCACTACTTGTGGTTGCTATTTTTATGGGACAGCAAAAACCGGCGCTCACACTCAGTATTTTTGCAGTGCTTGGAACGATTGCTATGGTAATTGGCGTGCTGACAACTGGCACGTTAAGTGTATATGCATTTTTAAGCGGTGGATTATTTTGTTCTATCATGTGGCCATGTATTTTTTCATTAGCAACGGCAGGCCTTGGAAAATATACCAGCCAGGCTTCCGGGTTTTTAGTTATGATGATCCTTGGAGGCGCTTTTATTCCGCCGATGCAGGGCTTGCTTGCTGATAAAACGGATATCCATTTTTCTTATATTATTCCGATTGGTTGTTTTATGTTTTTAACCTGGTATTCTTTTAAGATTAAAAAAGTATTAAAGTCTGCTGGTATTGATTATGATGCAGCGGATACGGGAAATCATTAATTTAAGATAGTTGGAAGAAGAAAATAAAAATAAGGAGCCTGATTATCTTACTGTCATTGCGAAACTCATCAATGTCATTATTATTCTATTGTTCATCATTGTTATTTTGGTGGTGATCAATTTTTGTGGTATCGGCAAAGGCAAAAGTAAGGAACCAATGGTCTTCAAGGATAAGGGTTCTATGAGGTCGATGTCTGCACCGGAGCAAAAGCCGAAGGCAGCCTGGAATGCACCGGATACTGTAGACGTTAACAAAAAACCGAACGCGGAATTAATAAGATACGGCAGAGAATTGGTGGCAAATACGGCGTATTATTTCGGGCCAAAGGGAAAGATCTTTCATTTGAGCAATGGCATGAATTGCCAGAACTGCCATCTGAATGCGGGTGCGAAGCCTTATGGAAATAATTACGGGGCTGTTGCTTCGACGTATCCTAAATTTCGTGAGCGATCCGGAACAATTGAAACGATTTATAAAAGGGTGAACGATTGTTTTGAAAGGAGCCTGAATGGAAAAGCAATAGATAGTTTAAGCAAAGAAATGCGGGCCATTGTTTCGTATATCAAATGGTTGGGTAAGGATGTTCCAAAGGGTGAAAAGCCGCTTGGTGCGGGGATTGTGGAGATCCCGTATCTTAATCGTGCAGCCGATCCTGCAAAAGGGAAAATTGTCTACGACTTAAAATGCAAAAACTGCCACGAAACTAAGGGTGAAGGGAAATTAAATGACGATGGTTTGACCTACAGGTATCCGCCACTCTGGGGTGACCACAGCTATAACATTGGCGCAGGCTTGTACAGACTTTCCCGTTTCGCTTCGTATGTAAGAAATAATATGCCACAAGGCGCTTCTTTTGAAAACCAGCAACTCAGTAACGAAGAAGCCTGGGATGTAGCTGCATTTGTGAATTCACAGCCGCGTCCAAAAAAAGATCTCAGCAAAGACTGGCCCAAACTTTCGGCTAAGCCCGTCGATCATCCCTTCGGACCTTACTCGGATAAATTTTCGGAAGAGCAGCATAAATATGGGCCGTTTGAACCGATTGTCGCGGTAAGGAAAAAATAGCTTCAGATTTCGAAGAAGAAAACTTTACAAGTGCGAATTAAATTTCACAAAACGAATCTGAGAATATTATTTAGATGTTTTAGAGTTTGTCTCAAAGAATCAGCGAAATTATTTATGAGCTTTAGAATTGAAATTATCTGTGTTATCTGTGAAATCTGCGTCAAAAGAAACCTTAATACTTTCAAAATTATTTTCTTACTTTCATCCAAAATCAGCGTTCCTTAATTTGGTTCGCGCCATAAAACTACACTATGAACATTTTCACACACCCTTGGCCCTGGTACATTGCCGGCCCGCTTATTGGACTAATGGTGCCGCTGCTTTTATTACTCGGCAACAAGGCTTTCGGAATTTCTTCCACGCTGCGTCATATTTGCGCAGCTTGCATTCCTGGTAAAATAAAATTTTTCGAATACGACTGGAAGAAAGAAAGCTGGAATCTCATCTTTGCTCTCGGCATGATCATTGGCGGTTTTATTGCTGGTTCTCTGCTTAAAAATCCAAATCCCATGGAACTCGCGGAAGCGGCTGTAGCCGATATGAATAAACTCGGTGTGAAAAATTATGATGGGCTTGTGCCGTGTGATGTGTTTAATTTTGGTTCATTGCTTACCCTGCGCGGATTTATCTTAATGGTTGTAGGCGGTTTTTTTGTCGGCTTTGGAACACGTTATGCAGGTGGATGCACATCCGGGCATGCTATTATGGGTTTGTCTAATTTACAATTTCCTTCGCTTGTTTCTACCTGCTGTTTTTTCGCGGGTGGATTAGTTATGACTTGGTTTGTTTTACCTTATATTATGAATCTATAAAATTATACGATGAAGAATTTAAAATTTTTACTGATGGGAACTGTTTTTGGGATCATACTCATTAAGGCAGAAGTGATCTCCTGGTTCAGAATCCAGGAAATGTTTCGCTTTCAGGCATTTCATATGTATGGTATTATGGGTTCGGCTATCTTCGTGGGAGCGATCTCACTATTACTGATCAAAAAATTTAAGATCAAAACCTTTTCAGGCGAAGAAATTGAAATCGCGCCCAAAGAATTTACAAAAGGAAATATTTTCGGCGGACTGATCTTTGGCCTGGGTTGGGCCATGACGGGTGCTTGTCCCGGACCTATTTACGCCCTGATCGGGAGCGGTGTCACTGTGTATATTGTGATTTTACTCAGCGCCGTTTCAGGCACCTATGTATATGGATTACTAAAAGATAAATTACCCCATTAAAAAAGTATGAAATAGCCATGTTTGCCAAAACATAAATACCGATGATTATTTAAACTGGCTATAGCACACTTCGTCAAGCTCAGTGCGGGTATGACCTTTAAAAACAATAAAATGAACATATGAAACATCAGAAAAATTGTACCTGTGGATGTCATGATCCTTTTGTGCCGGAAGGTGTTTCGAGAAAGAACTTCCTGAAAAAGATCGGTGCAGCCACAGTTGGCCTGGGCCTGTCTCCACTTGTTTCGATGGCGTTAACGGAGGACACTGGAAAAGCGGAAGAGTTTTCCCGGAGTAAGGTTATAAAAGATGGAAAAGCGCAACGCGTAACTATTCTTCACACAACAGATATACATGGGCAGGTAAACGTACACGACGAGTTTTTCTGGGAGAACAACCAGGCCATTTATAAAAAGCGTGGTGGTTTTGCACATCTTAAAACTCTTATGAATAAAATAAGAAAAGAAAATCCCAATACCCTATTGTTTGATGGCGGTGATTGTTTCCAGGGGAGCGCCATTGCTGCTTTGAGCGAAGGCCAGGCGCTTATTCCTCTCATGAACAATCTTGGGTACAATTTAATGTTACCGGGAAATTGGGAAGTGGCTTACGGAAAAAAAATGATGATCAAAGATATGGGAGGTTATCATGCGCCCAAGGTATGTGCAAATATGTTTCATGAAGAAAGCGGTGAATTAATGTTTCCGCCTTATCAAACCTTTTTTATAGGTGGAATTAAAATCGGGATCGTAG
>JAYSYG010000484.1:0-3989 GCA_043716685.1 Sphingobacteriaceae bacterium
GGGAATATCTCGTAAAATAAATAATCAAACCAAAACAAGGCTTTAAATGTGAGAGACAGGCTGCTTAATTGTTCGCCTGTTTTTTTTCTGTTCTGCAAAGCGAAACGGTAGGTAACATCGGAACCTGCCCCCAGCCATTTAAATACTTTGTATTGAAGCGTTATGCCCGGCTCATAAAGAAAGAGCAGGTATTTTTTTTCGCGGTTGCCAAAGGAATATCTTTTAGTTTCCTGGAACCATAAAAACCCTGCGCCAACCTGGATGGGTACACTTAGCTGCCAATGCTGCGTTTTATGAAAAACATAATCCAGGTAATAACAGGTATAAACAAATTTTAGGTATTTTTTTACAACCTCGGTGTTGCCATCGTCATTGGTTCTTGTAAAATCTTTTGTCACATTTGTTTTCAGCCACCAGTTGCCGTCTGTTTTCAGCCAGCTGAGTCCCCCGCCGATCCTTAGTTTCCGTTTGAAGGTTAACCCGACTCTGACACCGCTAATGCTTGTTAGTTCATGCCCGATAATACTGTTGCGTGATTCCAGTCTCACATCAATGCTGTACTTATGTTTGAGAAAATCGCGTATGGTATCAAGCAGCTGGGCTTTGCCTGCCGCAGAAAAAAAAATAAGAACAAGTATCAGCGCCGTTTTTCTCAACTTACAGTAAAATTACGTTTATAAACTTTTTAATGTTTTACCCCGAATCAATTGTTTCAACAATCTACTTGTAGTAATTTTAAGCATTGATGTTAGATACTCCTATTGAATATTTGAAAGGTATTGGTCCACAAAGGGGTGAGGTGCTTAAAATAGAATCGGGAATTTATGTCTACCGCGATCTGCTCACATATTATCCTTTCCGGTATGTTGACAGGACAATGTTTCACAAGATCAGCGATATCACGGAGGAGCTTCCTCATGCACAGATAAGAGGTGTAATAGAGAAGATGGAAGTGATCGGCCAGAAGAGCAGGAAGCGCCTTTCGGTTATATTCAGGGATAATACAGGAATGATAGAACTGGTTTGGTTTAAGGGCTATAACTGGGTAGCGCAAAGATTGCAGTTAGGGGTTGAATATTGTGTATTCGGAAAGCCAGCAAGCTTTAATGGCCGCTATAATATTGCTCACCCGGAGATAGAACCCGTAACGGAAGATTTTTTGAAGCAACAATCCGCATTCCAATCGGTATATAATTCTACCGAAAAATTAAAGTTCAGAGGTCTTGATAGTGAAGGTATTCGTAAGGTTCAACGTGCGCTTATTAGCCAGCTACAGCCACAGCATCTTGAGGAAACATTAAGTGAAGAGGTTATAGCTGATCATAATTTGTTGTCACGTTATAAGGCGTTTCAGCAGATCCATTTTCCCGATAATGCAGAAATGCTCCGGAAAGCGGAATTCCGTTTAAAATTTGACGAATTATTTTACATTCAACTGCGTTTACTGAAGCTGAATAAGGTAAGGGCAAACACGGTAAGGGGCTTTGTATTTCCTAAAGTTGGCGAAACCTTTAATCAGTTTTTCTCAAAGCATCTGCCTTTTGAGTTAACGAACGCTCAAAAACGGGTTTTAAAGGAGATTCGCCTGGATATGGGTAGCGGCAGGCAAATGAACCGTTTATTGCAGGGCGATGTGGGCAGCGGAAAGACGTTGGTGGCGCTCATGAGCATTTTACTGGCAATTGATAATGATTTTCAGACTTGTTTAATGGCGCCTACAGAAATATTAGCCCAACAGCATTTTGAAACCTTTAAGACTTTTTTGAAGAGCATGAATGTTGGGGTTGCTATTCTTACAGGTTCAAGTAAAACAAAAGCAAGAAAATTAATTCACAGCCAGCTGCTGAGTGGTGAAATAAAAATACTTATTGGTACGCATGCATTGATCGAAGATATTGTGCAATTTAAAAATCTTGGTCTGGTTGTAATAGATGAGCAGCATCGTTTTGGTGTGGCACAGCGCGCAAAATTAAGGGATAAAAATACAAGTCCGCCACACATGCTGATTATGACCGCCACACCAATTCCCAGAACCCTTGCTATGACTTTGTATGGAGATTTGGATACAAGTATTATAGATGAATTGCCTCCAGGCAGAAAAGCTATTAAAACTGTGCATTACATGGAGAGTCAGCGTTTGCGTGTTTACGGCTTTATCAGAGACCAGATAGAATTGGGAAGGCAGATCTATATTGTTTATCCGCTCATACAGGAAAGTGAAAAGATGGATTACCAAAATCTACAGCAGGGGTATGATAGTCTTATTCTAGAATTTCCTGCGCCATATTACCAGGTGAGTATTGTTCACGGTAAACTAAGCAATGAACAAAAAGAATTTGAAATGCAACGCTTTATAAAAGCAGAAACACAAGTAATGGTTGCTACAACGGTAATTGAAGTTGGTGTAAATATTCCAAACGCCAGTGTAATGATCATTGAAAGCGCAGAGCGTTTTGGTTTGTCGCAGCTTCACCAATTGCGCGGAAGGGTGGGACGCGGAGCCGAACAAAGTTTCTGTATGTTGATGACGGGGTATAAGCTTGGTGCAGAAAGCAGGTTGCGAATGGAAACCATGGTGCGGACAAATGATGGTTTTGAAATAAGTGAAGTCGATTTAAAATTAAGAGGTCCTGGCGATATTGAAGGAACACAGCAAAGCGGGGTGATGGATCTTAAACTCGCAAATCTGGCACAGGATGGACAAATTTTACAAATGGCGAGACAAACAGCGCAAAGTATTTTGGATGAAGATGTAAATTTGGAATTGGAAAAAAATAAAGTGTACGAACAACAACTTGTGCTTCAGCAAAAAAACAGGCAGAACTGGAGTAAGATTGGGTGAGTGGTGTTTGAGTTAAAGTTTAAAGAGCTAAAAGTATATTCACGAATAATACTTAATTTTGAACATGATAAAAGTGAGAGTAGGCGGTGTTCCAGAGCATTTTAATTTAGCATGGCATCTGGCCATTCAAGCCAATTTATTTGATCAGAAAAATATTATTATTGAGTGGGTCAATGTTCCAGGTGGCACTGGCGCCATGTGCAAAGCCTTGCGAAATGATGAACTTGATATGGCTATTGCTCTTACAGAAGGTGTGGTGAGTGATATTATGCTGGGTAATCCCAGTAAAATAGTTCAGTTTTATGTTAATTCACCTTTGCGCTGGGGCATTTATGTTAACTCCAAAAGCAACATAACTACCATAGATCAGATGCAGGGGAACAAATACGCAATCAGTCGGTATAAATCCGGTTCTCACTTAATGGCTTACGTAAATGCAAGTAATAACAATCTTACGATAAATGAAAGTGATTTTGTAGTCGTAGATAATTTGGATGGCGCCAGAAAAGCCCTGCAAGAAAATACTGCGCAATTATTTATGTGGGAGAAATACACTACAAAACCTTATGTAGATAATGGAGAGTTTAAAATGCTGGGTGAATGTAGTTCACCATGGCCTTGTTTTGTGGTAACCGCTACAAATAACTTCATTGATAATCACGCCCTTATTTTAAATGAGATATTGGATATTGTGAATATGAGTTGTATTGAGCTTAAAAAGAATAAGAATGCTCCGGAGTTAGTAGCGAAACTATATAACATTAAGGAAGAAGATGCCTTTAAATGGTTTAACGAACTGGAATACGCGAATCACTCTAAAATGGAAGATAAACAGTGGATTGAAATACTCCGTGAGTTGCATAAGTTCGGAATCATTGAGAGAATTCCTGTGCTAGCGGAAACTATCTATACTAAAAATCTGGCGTATGTATAAATGCATTGCGAATAAAATTCAGGGCTGAGGCAATCTGTGTGAGATCGCTTCGTATCTCACGATGACGGATTGAGATTTCAAAGGCAGGAAAATCATTTATAGTTAAATGCTGTTTGTGATTACTTCTTTCGTCGTAATGACTTTATACGCCGTCATTGCGAAGCATTGTATGTTTATTTACGGCTGAAGTAATCTGTGTAAGATCGCTTCGTA
>JAYSYG010000485.1:0-3987 GCA_043716685.1 Sphingobacteriaceae bacterium
TATTTCGCGGCAATGATCGGTTAATAAAATATTAAGATTTTTCAAGGACTTTTCCTCATCGTCGACTAGAATTGCCGTTAGCATGCCTGTTATAATTTAATATTAATAAATACTGTTGTTCCGAGGGACATTCCGTTGTCGTCTTTTTTATCAAGCACATTAAAAGAGATTGAAATTCCAAAGACCATATCCAAAATGCTAAGCCTGTCCTGTGTAATATCCATTCCGAACGAGCGCCGTTTTAACTCTTTGTTACTGAATTTTTCTGAGGCCTCTCTTCCTATACCATTATCGTCAATTTCAATTACAAGATTATTTTCCCTTTTAAAAACTGAGATCTGAAGTTTCTTATCTCCTTCCTTTAATAACAATCCGTGCCAGATCGCATTTTCAACAAAAGGTTGAACAAGCAATGGCGGAAGTTTGATATCATTAACAGAGACATCTCCAGCCACCGTTATTGCAAAATTAAAAGCCTTATTAAAACGGAGAGATTCAATGTCAAGGTATAACTTCACCGTTTCCAATTCATCTTTGAGATTTATTAGTTCTTGTTTACTAAGATCAAGGATATTCCGCATAAGCTGTGAAAATTTTACCAGGTATTTATTTGCAAGCTCCTTTTCGTTTGTAAGAACATAATGCTGAATAGAATTAATAGCATTAAAAATAAAATGTGGATTCATCTGGCTTCTTAGCGCTTTCATTTCCATTTGGGCAAATTTCTGCTGGAGATCGTTGCGGTCTTTTTCTTTTCTTCTGAAATAATTTATCCGCCATCTTATTAATACGATCACCAACACTATTAAGAGGATCAATAAAAGAGGTATGTACCAGAATTGTTTAAATAGGGCAAGCAGACTGATTTTTTGCACAGGTTCAGGCACACCAATAAATTTGGGGTTTGGTTCAGAATATAAACCTGCAACTTCTGTTGGCGTTAACAAGCGGCTGTAGAACTTAATATCATCGAGGCAGCCATTCAGCCAGGAGTAATTTTTATATTTAAAGGCATCTGGCATAAGGTTTCCTACAAACCCAAGTACAACAGAATCTGTAACAGAATAATTAGAGACAAAGCCCTTAAAATTTTTCTGTTCAAGCCGTGCATTTACAAATAAATATGTAGTATCCATATCAAACATAAATACAACATGGTACCATTTATCGATCTCGGCTCTTGTACTTGAAATACAGGTTACCTGTTGTTGCATAGGCGAAGTAATAGCTCCCCCGAATTTATGGTTTTCATAGTCCAGAGCAATCGTGTAGGCCTCATAGTATTCTACGGAAGGTCTCACACGCGTAAAAATAAAAGATATGCTAGGATGATTTTTTCTATTGCCCTGGTAGCTATTAATTTTTGCCCATACGGAAATGCTCATGGTACGCTGCCTCAGATCAGTGTTTGTTCCCAGTGTTATGTAATCATTTTCCCCGTCAAAACAATACGCAGCGTATGCATTACCAAATCTATCACTCGAGAGGCTTGCTCCTCTAACGATACCATTGATGTGGCTTACATTATCATTCGCGTTTCCTGAAAAATAATAAGAAGAAATAAGCCCTTTATCCAGTTGCGGGTATAATGCAGCTGTTCTTAAAACAAAAAACAATGCAATACTAACATGCTTAATTCCCATTCCTGCAGCGGTTATAAATAGAGTTCATGTTGTGTGTAGAACTTATTAAAATAGTAAAAATTACGTTTCAATCCACACTCTTCGACAAACGAGACTTTTTACACGACGAAACCGAATATTTATACGATAAAATTGTTATCGGAGGCATGGAAAATGAATAACCCCAAGGTAGAGCCTCGAGTATGCTGCCCCTAATTGTACTAATTTTACTAACAAAATTCATTCGTGTTAATTCGTGAATCCGATAGCTATCGGATCGTGTCTCAAAATAATGAGTTATACCGAATGGAAAAATAATTTAGGAGTCCAATTATTTTCCTTCGGGACTCCGATAGCCTTCGGAGCCATCTAAGATTTGCGCATAGTCCTTTGGATATTTTACAAATCAAGATGGTATTAACCCCGAAGCAGAACTTCTAGGAATTCTTTTGATTAAAGTCAAATCTATTCATCAACACGTGGTTTAACAAACTGCCTGAGGTTTTCATAATCCGTACGAATAGAAAAAAATCTCTTAAGGCTGAGTTTATTTGTGATTATGAAAGAAGAGCATACTGCAAGTGCCATTAGCAGATAAGAAATGTTTGCGTTGTAAGCTGCTCCTGCATTTCCGAATCTACGAATCAAAAAAGGTGCCAGTGCCAGGGTCGATATAAATCCAAGGCTGTAACAAAACAATACAAGCTTTTGTTTGCCGATTGCTGAATAGTAATAACTGATAGTGCCAAACAGACTTACCATTAAAATTCCCGGAGCGTATACCATCATCAGGTTTTTAATCCCCGCAAATCCTTCACCCAGAACAAAAACAAAAAAACTGTCCGGTACTAAAAAAATGACCAGTACAAAAGCAAGACTAAACACAAAGCTTGCTTTACTCAGTGCGAGTGTCATATGAACGCTTTTAAGAGTATTGCCTTCGTTCGATATCCTTGCAAGGAGTACAGGAGAAATACTATTCACTATAATCAATAAAGCCTCCATTAAAGAAGATGCGGAAGAATAAAGTCCAACATTTGAAATATCAGGCAATAAATAATAGCTGTACCTGTTTACAAAAATATACATGAGCGTGGCAGCCTGGAAAATAAAACCATTTACAAGAATTGGCCTGAGCTTAAAGGATGTGTCCAAATGTTGCCCTCTGAAAAAACGCGAAACCACACCTGAAGAAATAATAAAAGCCGCTATAAAAGAAAATAATAATGGGTAAACATAAGAAACGAAGGTAAATTTACTGAAAAGGAAAATGTACACCCCTATCCCAACAAGAAGCAAAAATGGTTGTAAAAAACTCAGGAAATTATAAGCCCTGATATTTTCTCTTCCCAAGATTAAAACACAATTAAACGTATTTAATATAACAAGAAGAGATATTAGGTATCCCAGCCATTCATAACCCGGCACCTGCTTATTTAAAAAACAAACAAGTAAATTGCTGAGGGAACAAAAAATAAGGGTATAACAAAATCCGAAAATGGTTAATGTTCTGAAATTAAATTTTGGAATAAAATGGACGATACTATAGCCTGTATACACTTCATTCAGAATTTGGATGATCGTAATATTTAAAATAAAAATACTTATTTCGCCCCTTGAACTTACCCCTAAATAACGGGAAGAAACAAGCAGGATAACAAAATTGATAATTGCTACCGTGCCTTTCGTGATTAAGCTGTAAACGAGACTTTTAAACATATATCCATTTAGTTTTTCAGAAAGGCGCCGAATAATGACCTGTACTTGATTACCAGATAAATTCTATCATCTGCTTCAGATCAGGATGCAAACTTTTAGCAACAGGGCAGGTATGCGCAGCATGTTCATACATTTTTCTTTCTTTTTCAGAATACTCTTTTTTGGGAAAAGTGATCTTTACATGGATCTCACCTATTCTTCTTGGTTCAGGGTACATGACTTTGGTGACCTCAGCTTTCGCTCCATCTATAGGAGTTACTCCTTCTTTCAAGGCAACAATTCCCATAACTGAAAGCATGCAACTGGCAAGCGCTGTAGCAACAAGGTCTGTGGGTGAAAAAGCCTCTCCTTTGCCATGATTATCCTTTGGGGCATCGGTTTGTATAACCTTTCCCGATTGGAGATGAACGCCCTCTGTTCTAAGCTCTCCAAGGTATTCTACCGTACTTGTCATCATCGTTAATTTTATACAAAAATAGGATAATACACCGTAAATTCTTATTTTTGTTTGTATGTTCCGTAAGTACTTTTTATACATACTCACACTTCAATTGTTCTGCAATTTTATGTCTGCCCAGACTTCCGGACTGCCTGATGCTTATGATAAGGGAACCACTCTGAATGTTTTATACCGCAGTGACATGAG
>JAYSYG010000486.1:0-3987 GCA_043716685.1 Sphingobacteriaceae bacterium
TGCATTTAAATATCCGTAGAAAAGGTAAAAGACGTTTGCCAGCGAGAACTAAGGAAACGCTGATGGTGCCTACGCATATGAACCACACCTGGTCAATTGATTTTATGCATGATGCTTTAATGAATGGAAGAAAGTTTAAAACATTTAACGTGATTGATGATTATAACCGAGAGATACTTCATATAGAGATTGATCATTCATTGAAAAGCAACTCGATTGTGTGGGTACTTAACAGATTAATTAAACAACGAACAAAACCTAATACAATACGAATGGATAATGGACCTGAATTTATTGCAGGATTAACCCAAGAATGGAGTAAGATGCACAGAATCAACTTTCACTATATCCAACCCGGTAAACCAACGCAAAATGCGTTTATAGAAAGATTTAACGGAACGTATAGAAGAAATGTATTAGATGCATATTTGTTCGAGGATCTTAATGAGGCAAGAGAAATTACAGAAGAGTTTATGAATGATTACAATAATTACAGACCCCATGATAGCCTTGGAGGATTATCACCAATAATGTTTAACAAAAAAAACCTTGCTTTGCAAGCTTCTGTACAGAAGCTTGCAAAGCAAGGTTCAACTGATACTAATAATTTAATAAAAAAGTCTACTTTTGAATAGTCCAATTATGGGGAGCTTACATAGGGATAATGCTCTTATGCCCTAAGAGCTTTGATACCGTCCAAAGATCACCATCAGGACTATTTTCCAAAACATTCGTGGCGAAGGTATGTCTGCCTGTGTGGAAGTGGATTCGCTTAGTTTCATACCCTGCGGCAACTGCCCATTTTTTTAAGAAATACCAAACCCTCTTGTGCATTTTTCCTTTTTCTTCATTTGTTTCTTTTACATGCGGAAAAACATAAGGACTTATTTCTTTGTTTTCTATTTGTTCACGCCTACGTTCTTTTAAAATAGCAACGGCTCCGTCAGATAAAGGCAGGTATTCTATATCCTCTGTTTTTTCCTGTTCAAAATAAATAAACCATTCTTCTTGGCCGTCAATATTCTTTATAATTATCTCTGTCCATCGCAAAGGATTTACGTCACTCCATCTCAATCCGCTAAAGCAGGAAAACATATACGCTTGTTTATATTGCGGTTCCATCTTTTTAACTGGTGTTTCCATAAGATGATCCAGTTCTTCAAACGTCCATGCGTTTCTGTAAACGGGTTTTAGTTTTAATCTTTCGTGGCGAGGAATTTTTCGGAAAGGATTTACGAATATGATTCCTTTCCGTACCGCTTCTTCTAAAGCGGTAAATAAATTCTTGTTGTAATCAATGGTAGTGTTGTTACTTACTTTGCCAAGAAGATACTTGCTCCAACTTTTTATCCAATCAGGAGTGACTCCCTGAAATGGTAAAGGGCGATTATTCATAAACCGTTCAAGGTGCTTGTAGGTTTTCACGTTATTATTGTAGTTCTCTTTTCTTCCGTTCATATAGGAATGAAACCAAACCACAAAATCAGCTTTACGTTTTCCTTTATCTACAAGACCGTTGTCCTGAACAATTAATTCATTCTCGCGCTTGGATCGTATCTCAGTCGCCAGCCTCTTTTTTTCTTTATCCTGTGGCGTAGGATTTTTTTTGTTGATGCGAATTTCTAAGAATTCGTACCAACGTCTTTTGTTGTGATAGATGTCAAGGTAAAATGATACCTGACCGCCACCCAGTTTTTTTTCTCTTAAATAGACTCCCATTTTTTTAGTTTGTTAGGGTTTGATGTTCCCCTTCCGTTGGCAATTATAGCCAACGTGAAAGGCTTTCTTTCGGTTCTTGAACCTTCGTGAACCTTTGAGAAAATGCCGGGTAACAAGGGAGTAACAAAAACCCTCTAAAAAGGCAGATTTGGAGCAGAACGCTCATAAGTCTACCTTAGCCTAACTGTTTGATTATTTGGGAGTGTTGCGGTTTGTTTATGGTGGGTTCAATTTTTTGAAGTCACAATTTGGCACCTCCAGTTCATCAGATAAAATGGGGTTACGTTATGCGCCTTATGCCTTTACAGAACACGGAGTATTAATGTTATCGAGGGTTTTAAGTAGTGAAAAAGCGATAAAGGTCAATATCCAAATTATGCGAATCTTTACGAAGATCAGAAAGTCTTTAGTGGATAATGCAGAATTGCGATTGGCTATAGAAGAAATCCGTCAGAAAACAAATAACAACACTAAAAATATAGAACTGGTCTTTCAATACCTGGATGAGTTATTGGATAAGAAAGAAAATAAAGAACCAAGAAAAACTATTGGTTACGAATTACCTTAAAAAATAAGCTTGTTAGCGTATTGTCCCACTAAGTCATTTCATTATGCTGAGTTTGCCGAAGCTTAACAAGAAATCCCAAAGTATCACTAAGTTATAGCGCAGGTACACTTAATTCTTCAATTCATTCGGTCTCCGGTAATACACCACAATCAGCGATAAAAATCCCACAACAGCATTTAAAATAGCAACGGGTTCATTTACGTTAAGAAGCCGGATAAGGAAAGAGTCGACCCCTTGAATGAACCAGATCGCACTTATGCTTAGAAGAAGTAATCCCAAAAATGTGCAAAAACCTCCTGCATTTTGTTTGATCCCAAGAACTATTCCGGTAATCCCTAAAATGATATGGATTATTGCATGAACCATATTGGTGGTAAAAATGCCAAATACTACTTCGCTGAACAGACCCCAGATGCCTTCTATCACTAAGAAAGCTCCAAGGCTGATGGAAAATACATTATTTACAGGATTAGAACGTTTTGGTTGTGACATATCTAAAATTTAAATTATTTAGTATACTACCGAGAAAACCATGCCACCTCGCTCTCCCCTACAAGGATTCACAATCATCAAAGACTTCTTGAAGCTTCTATGTTCAAATAAAATTAGAGGGATTTCCGAATTAAGCCGCAAATTGCGAATTAGGTTGGGGAAGTAAATCTACTATGATTGGATCAGATGGCTTTTTTTTTGCCCACAAAAAATATACCAATTCCTGCTGCCAGTAAAACCACACCAACAATTGGCGACCAGCTTACGGGATTATTCTTGGTTTTGCTGATCTCTACCTTTCCAAGATCAACTACTTTTTCTTTCGTCACGAAATTTACTCCGGTAATAATCATCATTATGCTTCCTGCAACAATGAGTACAACTGCTAATGCTTTCATAGTGTATTTTTTAGTATACAGGTTTAAATACAAAAGAAATGCCAGTAAAGAGAATTGACTAAAAATGGCTAAAAGATTTTATCGGGTTGAAGTATAAGAAGTGATTAAAACCATTTCGAGGTGTTAGGGTCTGCATTGATGGGGAAGGTATTAATGACCTTCAGATAAATATTTGTCGTCCAACCGTTTTTCGTAACAATAAAACCTTAACCCTGGCCGGAAACTCAGTCCTATCTCACCCGAATACACGTAACCCAACTTTGGGAAAAGTTTTTGCGTCACTGCATTATTGGAGTTTGTATCTACGCGCAAAGTATGAATGCCGCGACGGATTGCTTCTTTCTCTGCTTGCTCAAGTAATAAAAGAGCGATTCCCTGTCCACGATAATGAGGGCCTACGGCCAGACGATGTGTTACAATGGCTGTTTCAGAAAGATCCCAGCCTACTTGTGCATACTCGGGATCCTGATCGGTGGTGATAGCAGAAATGCCCGCGATTTTCCCTTCTGTTTCTGCCAGCCAAAGTTTTTCGTGTTTAATGTCTTCCGTAAAAATTTCAGAATTTGGATAAGAAGTGTCCCACTGAAAATTACCTCCGGCATTCATGAGTGGAACAACTTCTGAGACCAGTTGCATAATAGCTGGAATATCCTTAAGGGTAGCGAGGCGGATGAGCATGACCGGAAAATTATAATTCGCTAATTTAATCATTAGAACTTAAAGCGGATTTAAAAATTCAATTTCAAATTGACTGTCTAAAGTGTCATTTCGGAAGATTTTATATTTGAATTTCCGGAAATTAAACACAAA
>JAYSYG010000487.1:0-3978 GCA_043716685.1 Sphingobacteriaceae bacterium
GTACCAGCTTTTATAATCAAAATTAAGGAAACTGTAACTGGGTGAACAATACCGGGTAATGTTTGCCGGCAAATTTTCGGCGGCCTCTTCAGACAAGGAAATTATCGCCGTATTTGTATTTCCGCTTTTAAAATTTCCCGATAAGAAATCAGGCCAACTACCCATATTATTAAAAAATGGTAGAATAACAAACAGTAGAATTGCAGGGTAAAAAACAGGTACCTGTAACAAAAACGTAGGACTAAAATAGCGTTGTTTTGTCTTCCCTGAAAACATAAGCAATAACATAAACATAAACGATAAATTACTAAACCATAGGGCATAGTTTTTGTTTTTAGCGGAAGGGAATAAAAGGATCAATAATAAAAAATGAACGAGCAAAGCCAGCGTAATGGCAAGATAGCGTACAGGTGAAATAATAAGGCCCACTCCTATAAAAATAAGGATGTAAGGAACCAGGAAGCCCATTTTTTTAAAAAATAAAAACTGTCGTTCACTCACCATAGATCTTAAAGGCGAAATAATCTCCGAAAAATCAGATTCAATAAAAAGGCAGTTTAGCTGGCTGAGTCCGCAAAAAAAATAAACAGAGGCAAAAATAATCTGCAGGATTATAAAATAAGATGTAAATTTATTTGAATCATCAACCCTGCCGTTATAAAAAAGAAAAACAACAAGCATGGAATTATAAATATAGAACCAGGGTTGCAACCTGTTTATGTCATACAATACAAGTAAGACGCCTATCAAAAGTGCTAAAAAAATAAGAAGCCTGTGCCTGTAAAAAAAAAGTGAAGCCGCCAGCAAAAGAATCTCAATACCCATATAAATAAAATCAAACGGCGCGGGTATAGGGTTCGATCCGATTAGGGATGCATAAGGAACTATTCTGTATCCTCCCCAAAGGTTAATACTCAAAAGCATTGAAATAATAAGGGAAACAACAAGTGTGATTCTGAGGAAGATCATCCTCTGAGGGATAGATATCTGGAGGCCTTCCATCATACGTTCTTCATTTTTCCTGCGCAGAAAAAGTATTTTTTATAATACGCTTCTTCCAAACTGTTAATGATAACTCCTTTGCTGTTGCTCGCATGCACGAATAATTTATTTTTTATAAAAACACCTACATGAGAAATTGTTGTACCACCGATCTTAAAAAAAACAAGGTCGCCTGTTTTCGCGTCTCCAATATTTACCTCATCACAGGCTTTGAACATATCCGTCGCGGATCGAGCTATCTTTTTATCGTATACCTTTTCGTATAAAAGATTCGTAAAGCAGCTGCAATCCACACCCGCTTTCTGGCAACCTCCATACTTATAGGGCGCCCCATACCAGTCATCTATAAAAGAATAGAGTTTGCTTTCCTGAATTTGTTTGCTTGTAACGCCTAGCTTTTGCTCCAACTCATTCGAACCTGCCTTTTCTTTGGGTGAGTTTTCGGCAGTCTTTGTTTTAAAAGAAGGTTTCGTGGTATTTTTCCTCTCGACAGCAACCACCTGTTTTTCCTTGTGCTTGCAATTATAAGCTCCTAAAAGAAGCATCACAACAAACAATCGTGTATAAAACCCTGGTTTTAGCATTTGGTACGCATAAATGTAAGCCTAAGCAGCACTCCTTTTAACAAATTCAGGATCAATTGTGTACAATGGCCTGTTAATTTAATTTGATCCACCCAGGATTTTATAGCCTTCCATTTTACAAAATCTATTAAAACCCATTAATTTTAGCCTTTTTTGGAGCAAAATTCCCTATTTTTAACCATTATAACAGACCGGAAGATGGAAGATATTTCACTAAAAGCAACGCATGTGAAGACTAAGATACCACTCGAAATTTTAAAAAAAGCTTACGAACTCATGTGTACTGCCAAAAGCATGACTGAATTGTTTGAGGCGAATAAAGAAGTAACTGCCAAATATGTTCATGCAACAAGCCGCGGACACGAAGCAGTTCAGCTGGCACTTGGGCTTCAGTTATTACCACAGGATTTTTTAAGTGCGTATTACAGAGACGATAGTATTTTACTTGCCATTGGTATGCAACCCTTTGAGCTTATGCTTCAGCTTCTGGCCAAGCGTAACGACCCTTTTTCGGGCGGCAGAACCTATTATTCCCATCCCAGTTTAAAAAGGGATGATATGCCTAAGATCCCACACCAGTCGAGCGCCACAGGAATGCAGGCCATACCTACAACTGGTATTGCCATGGGTTTGCAGTACCTTGAAAAAAACGGGATGGCAAAAACGAATTCAGAACCTAACCCTGTTGCCGTATGCTCTTTAGGAGACGCCAGCTGCACGGAAGGTGAAGTGTCTGAAGCGCTGCAAATGGCAACTTTAAAACAACTTCCGATCTTATTTTTTATACAGGATAATGAATGGGACATTAGCGCCCATGCGCGCGAGATCCGCGCCCAGGATATGACAGAGTTCGCAAAAGGGTTTAAAGGTCTCGAAACAAAAACCATTGATGGCACCGATTTTATCCTCAGTTATAATACCGTTAAGGACTGCCTCGACATTATCCGCAAGGAAAGACGTCCCATGCTTATTCATGCAAAAGTACCGTTGCTGAACCATCACACCAGTGGTGTAAGAAAAGAATGGTACCGCGATGACCTGGCAGAAGCAGAAAAAAAAGATCCACTTCCGCGCCTGCGCAATCAGCTTATTATTGCGGGAACTGACGCAGCGGAAATAAAAAATATTGAAGACCGTACCAGGAAACTGGTGGAAGAAGAGTATCAGAAAGCATTGCTGGAAGAAGATCCCCGCCCGGAAGATTTGTTTGACCACGAATTTGCACCAACCCCCGTAACAGAAGAAAAAGGCAACCGGGCACCCGCCGGCAAACAGCCAACAGTTATGGTTGACTCTGCCCTTTTTGCCATTCGCGAACTCATGACCAAACATCCTGAATGCCTGTTGTACGGCCAGGACGTAGGCGCAAGACTTGGCGGTGTTTTTAGGGAAGCCGCAACCCTTGCACAGCAATTTGGCGACCACCGCGTTTTTAATACACCTATCCAGGAAGCCTTTATTGTAGGGTCTACAGTTGGCATGAGCGCTGTAGGTTTAAAGCCAATTGTGGAAGTTCAATTTGCGGATTATATCTGGCCCGGCCTCAATCAGTTATTTACCGAAGTAAGCCGTTCGTGTTATTTATCGAACGGTAAATGGCCAGTAAGTATGATCCTGCGTGTGCCAATCGGCGCGTATGGCAGTGGTGGACCTTACCATTCCAGCAGCGTAGAAAGTGTTCTGGCCAATATCAGGGGGATTAAAATTGCTTACCCAAGTACCGGTGCAGATCTTAAGGGACTTATCAAATCTGCTTATTATGATCCAAATCCTGTAATAATTCTTGAGCACAAAGGTTTATACTGGAGCAAAATTAAAGGAACAGAAGACGCAAAGACCATTGAGCCTGATGAGGATTATATCATCCCTTTCGGTAAGGCAAGACGTGTGATAGAAGCGAATGAAGAATCAATAAAAGCTGGAAAATCCATAAGTGTGATTACCTACGGAATGGGCGTTTACTGGGCTAAAGCAGCTGCGAAAAAATTCGAGGGCCGTGTTGAGATCCTTGATCTCAGAACAATATCTCCAATTGATGAGCAGGCTATTTTTGAAAGCGCACGCAAACATGGGAAAATAATGGTGCTTACCGAAGAGCCTGTTTTTAATGGCTTCGCGCAAAGCATCGCCGCGCGTATCAGCGAAAATTGTTTTGAATTTTTAGATGCTCCTGTGAAGGTAATTGGGTCTGAAAACCTTCCTGCTATTCCTTTAAACTCCACACTCGAAAAAACAATGCTGCCGAATGCCGACAAGGTAGAAGCAGCGATGAAAGCACTCATGGATTATTAACGCTATTGTTACCGGAACTGATGAAGCACTCTCCTATTATTTCAGCACTTTTCTTAATTTTTCTATGTTCATCCTTTACCATTTTTGATCCCGGAAACTT
>JAYSYG010000488.1:0-3975 GCA_043716685.1 Sphingobacteriaceae bacterium
CCACTAATTGTAATTTTTACTAACAAAATTCATTCGTCTTAATTCGTGATCCGATAGATTGGATTCGTGTCTGAAAATAATGAGTTAACCCTGAAGCAGAGTTTCGGGGAATTCTTTTGATTAAGCAAAAAACAGGATATCCTAAAAAAAGGAGGAACCCTTAAGATCCCTCCTTCTCATTTTAATTTGTAAAATTCTATCTATTTACAACTATTTTTTGTTTGATAACTCCCTGGTTGTTTTGCCCGATCACAAAATAAATACCATTTGCCATTTCGGTGATAGAAACACTACGACCATTATTTTGGTTGACTGACAGGGTTTTAACCACTTGTCCTACAGCATTCACAATTGACAGAGTGATATCAAAATCGGACTGGAGTGTAAATTCCCCGTTGTTTGGATTTGGGTAGATCTGTATAAGATTTTCAGCATTTGCTAGTTTCTCAATGCCGGTGCAAGCCGAAACATCTTGTGTAACAGAAATAGATTTGGCGCAACCAATGGCATCCGTGCCTGTAACAGTGTAAATTGTGGTGACTGTTGGGGAAATAACCAGGGAAACCGTATTAGCGGAAGTATTCCAGACATAGCCGGAAGCGCCGTTTGCAGTTAATGTTGCCGACTCACCCGTGCAGAGCAATGTATTGCTGGTTGCGACATTTACAGTTGGCAAGGCGTTAACCGTTACCACACCCACCGCCGGAGAAGTACCGATGCATCCGAAAGAATTGGTACCGTTAACCGAATAGGAAGAAGTTACTGTTGGGCTTACAAAAGTGCTTCCGCCTGAAATGGTATAGCTGTTCGCTCCGCCTGGCATTAAGGTAAAAGTAGATCCGTTACATATAGTTCCGCTATTAACTATAATCAAAGGCGCGGCAGAAACACTTACGTTTATTACCGCCGGAATTTGCGAAACACAGCCCGACAGGTTCGACCCCATAACCGAATAACTTGCACTGGCCGTTGGTGTAACAACCGATGAGCCTCCGGAATAGGTATATGTATTGGCCCCGAATGGTTGAATTACAAAAGAAGTACCTTCACAGATAGAACCGCTGCTTGAAAGCGTTTCTTTTGTTTATGTGACGAACAACTGGTTAAAGTGTCCAAACTGCAGAAATCCGGAGCATTCCCCTGATACAACTGTTCCATTCTTTATTATGTTTAATGATAGGGCTGTATGCCATCATAAGTGGATCAATTTCGTTAACCTCTCTCAACCCTTTACACACAGAATTTAGGAAATAAAGAATCACAGAAATAAACCCAGTGCTTAGCAACATCAGATTTGTTACTGCCTGTTTCTCCCTATCATTCCAAAATCGTATTTGAGTTTAACGATACGGATATTTTTATTGGCAGGGTCACGAATGACTATCGAGTTTAATAAGCTATCTGCTTTATTTGTAACATAGCTGATCTCACGGAGCATAACATCATTCTTAAATTGTTTTTCCGTGTAAAGCTCATCCAAGTCATCGTACTCGTATGTATTTTTAATAAGCACTTTGTTACTTGCATTGCCTTCAAATTGTGCCAGTACTAAATGATTACCCTTGTATTCAAATTTATTTTCCTGCTGGATCCAGGAAGCCGCAATATAATTTTCATTCTCTTTCTTTTTTCTTCCAAGGCTGTCGTAATTCGTCACGCACTCTTTGTACGGCCTGTTTTCGCTATTTAAAAATGTGCATTTTAATTGGCCCGAACTGAATTTTTTATACTGAAAACTGTCTTCACTTAACAATACCTGGTTTCCTAAAATAAATACAGTCCTGTCAGGGCTATTATTGGTTTCTTTAAAACGCAGCTCCTTGGTTAGGTTTCCAAGGCTATCGTAACGGTAGTAGCGGCTTTCGTAATAACTGAGACCATCGTGATAACGTTTACAAATTAAATTGTTTCCCGAATAAAAATAAGTAGTGCTAACCGTATCGTACACATATTCATTTAAAGAATATAAAACCCTATGGCCTTTACGGTCCGTTTTAGTGATCTGCCGCTCGTTTGTTTTTACTATAGTAGTGAAATAGAACCGTGAAAGTTTTCCGTCGGCGTTAAACTCATACGTCTCCGTGAGACTCTTATCTACAGCCACTTCAAAATCTTTTTTATCCATGATCTCAAAGGTTATTTTTTTTATTCCTTTTGTCTTTATAACCTGGGGATTAAAATTATGCTGGGTCTCAAAAGCAGTTTCTGTGGTAGGCAACAGTACCTGAGCCCTGAAAACAGAGGCGGATAAAAAGAGGACTATGAAAAAATGTTTAAGCAAGTAAGTGTACTGTTTCTTCAACCGAGCTTACCGGTAATTTGCAGGCCTTGTTTTCGCAGACATAAAACAATGTCTTACCGTCCACAAACCTGTCTTTTACCAATGGCAAATCAGATGCTTCAGCATGTACAGCGAAAATCGTATTTGTAAGGCCATGTTTGTAAAGCTCCGCCAACTTTTCATCAACATTGTTACCAACAATTGCAATTTCTTTAAAAGGATATGTTAAATGCAGTGCGAGGCAGCCCCAATTGCTATACCCGGCTCCATAACTCTTCATTTCCTTCAAAAAACCAGCCAGCATTTTTTCGGCGCGGGCTATCCAGTCTGCTTTATCAAAATACACCCCCAATTGGAACAGATTTATTGCCATCTGAGAATTGGAGGCCGGTATAACATTGTCACTGGTTTCCGTTGTTTTAGCAATCAGTTCCGGAGAATTGTTATTTGTATAATACAAGAGGTCGTTCGAAGGATTAGCAAATTCTTTAAGAGTAAGTTCACACATGCTCTTGGCTTTTTGAAGATAACTCTCCTCCTGGCTAATGATGTAACAATTGATCAGTGCTTCTATGGTAAAAGCATAATCTTCCAGAAAACCATCAATTTTGGCTTCTCCATTTTTATAGGTACGATACAGACGTCCGTCCGGTAGGGAAAGTTTATTTAAAATAAAATGAATAGAGCGCAGTGCAATCTCCCTGTGTTTTTCATCCCCGAAAGAAAGCCAGGCTTTTGCATACGCACTGCACATCATAGCGTTCCAGGAAGTAATTGTCTTGTCATCGAGTCCGGGTTTAATGCGTGATTTGGCTTCTTGTTTTAGAATTTCCTTACAGGTTCTTATTTTTTCGTCGAGTTGCTTTTTATCCAGGTTAAACTCTACAAGCACTTTCGCCAGGTTCTCGGTACGCATTAAAATATAGTTCCCGTGTTCCCAATAACCTGTCGTATTAATCTCATAGTACTTCGAAAAAACCGCATACTTCTCTCCCAAAAGATCTTTAAGATCCAGCTCATTCCACACATAATATTTCCCCTCTTCCCCATCGCTATCTGCATCGTAGGCCGAATAAAACGCACCTTCCTTAGTCAGCCATTCTTCTTCTACAAAATTCAACGTTTCAAGTGCAGTTTCTTTATAGAGTTCATTTTTTGTATGTAGATACGCCTCGCAATACAGTGCTGCCAGCTGTGAGTTATCATACAGCATCTTTTCAAAATGCGGCACCTTCCATACCATATCTGTGCTGTACCGTGAAAAACCGCCTCTTATCTGGTCATTAATGCCACCGAAAGCCATCTTTCTCAACGTTAATTCTACGTGATCCTGCAATGGCTTATCCTTTTCAAGAATGGCATAACGCAACAAAAACTGGTAATTGGACGGAAGGGGAAATTTGGGAGCCCTGTTCGGTCCGCCATTTTCATTATCCATACGCTCTTTCCACTTTGAAACACTTTCTTTGAGAACATCTTTATTAAGAGTGGCCTTACTCTTGTTGGTGGTGGTAAGCAGTTCTGATTGTTTGATGCCATTGGTCAGCTCATCGGCATATTCCTTAACTTTTGCAGGATCGTTAGTGTATATATCAGAAAGGTTCTGAAGAATATTTATCCATTGAATTTTATTAAAATAGGTACCCCCATAAAAAGGTCTGCCATCCGGAAGTACAAAACAGTTCAACGGCCAC
>JAYSYG010000489.1:0-3973 GCA_043716685.1 Sphingobacteriaceae bacterium
CCAATTGCCGACAAAGGATGAATGCCAATAGTGTTGCGCTTTAGCCAGGATTTCATCTCTTCCCATTCTTCCTTATCAACTTTGTCAAGTAGCATTCTCACAGTACCTATGTTAAAGGACTTTGCGGCAATTACTTTATTGTCATAATACAAAGTAAGTTCCGTGCTTCCGCCACCCACGTCAATGTAGAGGTAAGCGTGTTTAGGATTTAACAATTCTTCAATGTGATTGGAAAAAACCAAAGCGGCTTCATTTTTTCCGTCAATGATCTCAACAGTCATTCCTGTTTCAGCTTTTACCCTGGCAATGATCTCTGCACCGTTGGTCGCGTCGCGCATTGCGCTGGTTGCTACTGCACGGTACCCTTCAACACCATACGCTTTTATAAGTTCAGAAAAACCTTTAAGGGCGGTGATCAACCGGGTTGCTTTTATTTCGGAAATTTTTCCCTGAAGGAACACATCTTCTCCAAGACGGATAGGCATGCGGATCAGTTCTTCCTTGCTGAAATGCGGTTTGCCGTCAACCGTGTAGACCCGGCAAAATAGTAAGCGCATGGCATTACTTCCAATATCGATAGCGGCAAAAACCATTAGTTATGCATTAAAGTTTTAGTTTTTACTGCACGAGAAGGCGTAGCTGCCTTCTCGTTCTTTAAATAATTATAGATCTCATCTTGTACGCGTACTTTTTTCTCACCGGGCTTCGCCTTTTTGTAGAGGTTTTCCTGTCTCCTGTCAAGTATACGCACTTTGGTATTACCCGAAAGCTGGATGTTGATAATGTCCTTGAGTTGCTTCCTGATCTCGGGGCTATAGATGGGCACAGCTACTTCACTGCGGTTATCCAGGTTGCGGCTCATCCAATCTGCAGACGAAATAAATATTTTTTCATCACCTTTATTATGAAAGATAAATACGCGCGAGTGCTCAAGGTATTTATCAACGATGCTGTACGCTTTTATATTATCACTCCAGCCTTCCATTTCTGTAACCAAAGAACAGGCGCCACGAATAATAAGGGTTATCTTAACTCCCGCCTGGCTGGCCTCATACAGTTTGGCAATCATTTCTTTATCTACCAGGCTGTTCATTTTTAAAGTGATCTCCGCAGGCTTTTTAGCTTTAGCAGAGCGAATTTCATTATTGATCAACTGTATAAAATCTTTGCGCATAAAGAAAGGCGCAACCAATAAGTGTTTAAAGGATTGAACTTTGAAATTGTTTTCGTAGAAGTCAAACATCTTATTTAAGTCGGCTGCAATTTCTTTGTTTGCGGTAAGCAGTGAAAAATCGGTGTAAATACGTGATGTTTTTTCGTTAAAGTTACCTGTGCCAATATGTGCATAATGTACTTCCTTTCCATTTTCGCGCGTGGTAACCACGAATAATTTTGAGTGTACTTTTAAGCCGGGTACACCATAAATAACACGGGCGCCTTCTTCCTGCATTTTATTTGCCCAGTAGATATTGTTCTCCTCGTCAAAACGCGCCTGCAATTCAACCAGCACTGTAACTTTTTTTCCATTCTTAATAGCGTTGATCAATGCGTTGGCTATTTTCGAAGAATCCGCCACACGGTAAAGTGTGATCTTGATACTCTCAACGCTTGGGTCGATAGACGCTTCTCTTAACAGAGAAATGATATGGTTATAGGTGTGATAAGGATAATGTAAAAGAATATCTTTTTGTTTAATGGCCTTTAGCGCTGTAAATGGGTTTGTCTCAAGATCCCTATGCTGCAATGCCGGCGGATGATTGTAGATAAGTTCTTTTTCACCAAGATCGGGGAAATCGATAAAGTTTTTAAAATTGTGATAACGGCCTCCGGGAATGGCATTGTCTTTTTTTGCCATGCCCAGCTTTTTCATAATGTATTTGAGCATGTCCTCTGGCATAGCTGCATCATAAACAAAACGAACGGGTTGACCTTGTTTACGGGCCTTCACGCTTTTCGAGATTTTTTCGATCATGCTTTTGCTTACGTCATTATCCATCTCCAACTCCGCATCACGCGTTAGTTTAATATTGTAGGCATCAGTTGTGCGGTATCCAAATACTTCAAAGATCTGGTCGGTGTTGTACCGGATCACATCATCCACAAGCATGATATAATGTTTTTTACCATGTCTTGGAAGAGTTACGAAGCGTGAAACATTTTGAGAGGGAATTTCAATGAGTGCATATTTATTTTTTTTATTCTGGGTGATGGATTCAAGTCTCAGGTACATGTAACTGGCCTTGTCTTTCATATAAGGGAAAGGCTTGTTTTCGTCTATCATCACAGGGAAAAGATTGGAGGCGAGTTCGCTGCTGTAGTATTCCGAAACAAAAATCCGTTGCGTGCTGGTGAGCTGTTTTTCGTTGATGATAAAAACATTTTTTGCCGCAAGCTCAAGCAATATTTCCTGGTAAATAGTCTCAAAATGATTTTGTTGCTCAATTACTTTGCGCTGTAATCGTGTCAGTAGTTCTTTAGGATCTTCCTCATAAACAGACAATGCTTTTTTACCGAGCTTAGCCAGACGTTTAACTGTAGCCACGCGCACGCGGTAAAACTCATCGCGGTTGTTACTGAAAATGCCAAGAAATTTCAGACGCTCGATCAGGGGAGTGGTTTTATCCGCAGCTTCCTGTAATACCCGTTCGTTAAAGGATAACCAGCTGATCTCACGATTTATATAAGGGAATTCTTTGCTTTTCATAGTGCTAATCCTTGAGTTTAAAATCTTTTGGGAACTGATAAAAATTCAGCTTGCCCTTCTTCGGTTCTACTGCCGACCAGTTTTTTACAGAAAAAGAGTAGGACACAATCCCGCAAGTAGGAATGTCATCAAAAAAAAGATCGTCTGAAAATATGTTGCATAGATCGGGCATACCAGGACTGTGGCCAAAAAGCATTAAGGAATCAATAGAATTGTCCTGTTCCCTTATTACACCGAGAAGTTTATCGGTACTGGCTTCATAAATTTTATCTTCCAGTTTGAAATTTTTTAGATCTATGCTAAGATTGCGTGCAAAAATCAGAGCTGTACTTAATGCCCGGGTGGCGGAGCTTGATAGAATGAGCTGCGGTTTGTTCTTGTTTTTAAGATACCATTCACTCAAAAGGTATGCGTCCCTGTAACCCCTTTCGTTCAAATGCCGGTCA
This sequence comes from Sphingobacteriaceae bacterium, assembly GCA_043716685.1. GTDB lineage: Bacteria > Bacteroidota > Bacteroidia > B-17B0 > Aurantibacillaceae > Aurantibacillus. The sequence goes on from JAYSYG010000489.1 coordinate 3,151, forward strand.
ATGTCCTTTAAAAACTCAGTTCCCCAATCGCTCTTGGCATGCCGCACAAGTATTATTTCCTTCATGTTACAAACAGTTTAAAAAAACAATTCAAATTAAACTACTTTAAGTCATAAATTTACACAAACATATTTTATTATGAGTGATAATTCAACAATTCAATGTCCTAATTGTAAACATGAATTTCCCATAGAAAATGCGCTCTCACAAAAGATAGAAGACGACATCCGTGGAAAGTACCTCAAGCGTTACAACGAGGATAAACAAAAGTTGGAGTCTGAAAAGGCATTGTTGGCAAAGGAATCGGAGCAATTAAAACTTAAGGCGGAGAACCAGGACAGGCTGCTTGAAGATAAATTACGTCTCGCCAAAAGCCAGTTGCAGGAAGAAGCGATCAAAAAAGCGGCTTCCGAAATGCAGGTGCAGATGGAAATGCTTAACAAAGAATTAACCGAAAAATCACAAAAGCTGAAAGAAAGCCAGGTAAAGGAACTTGAGCTCATGCAGAAAGAAAAACAGATAAAAGAGCGGGAAGAAAGCATGAAGTTGGATATGGAAAAACAAATGCTTGTGCGTCAGAAAGAAATTGAAGACCGTGTGAAGAAAATGGAAAGTGACAAGAATGATATGCGATTTAAGGAGTACGAAAAACGCCTTTCTGACCAGGTTGAACTTATAGAAACAATGAAGCGCAAAGTGGAGCAGGGGAGTATGCAGTTACAAGGCGAAGTGATGGAACTGGCCCTTGAAGAACTGTTACGAAGTGCTTTTCCTTTCGATGCAATTGAGGAAGTAGCCAAGGGTGTTAAAGGGGCAGATTGTG
>JAYSYG010000490.1:0-3962 GCA_043716685.1 Sphingobacteriaceae bacterium
AGTCGCATGACCATAGACGTTCAGGAAATTGAATGGAGTATTATGCAAACCCTTGAAATGATTTTCAGAGAACCTCTTACTGTGATTATTTTGTTCACCATGATGTTAGTAATTAGCGCGCCTTTAACCCTGTACATTATTTTACTTCTGCCAATTGCTGCTATCATTATTGCCCTTTTAGGAAAAAGTCTGAAAAATGCTTCCCGCAAAACAAAAGAAACGTTGGGAAACCTTATCAGTATTATAGAGGAAACTCTTGGAAGTCTTAAAGTAATTAAGGCTTTTAGTGCCGAAGCTCCCATGCAAAAGAAGTTTGAAACTTTAAATCAAACGTTCTTTAAACAATCGGTAAGGGTATACCGCAAAACCGATTTAAGTTCACCCTTAACAGAAGTTATTGTCACGGGCATTCTCATGCTTATTTTATTTATTGGTGGTAAAATGGTTTTTTCAGGCGAAATCTCCGGAGGCTCGTTCATCACTTATTTCGCCCTGGCATCTCAATTGATTCCGCCCATCAAACAAATTACTACCTCTTACAACAACATTCAAAAAGGCATTGCAAGCGAAGACCGCATTGATAAAATTTTATTGGCCGACAATATTATTCATGATACTCCCAATGCCAAAGAAATTATAGATTTTACCAAAGAAATCGAATACAAAAATCTCTGGTTCGCTTATCATAAGGGTGATGACGGGTATGTTTTACGTGACATTAATTTAAAGATCCAGAAAGGAAAGACCGTTGCTCTGGTAGGACAAAGTGGAAGCGGTAAAACAACGCTGGCGGATATGCTCCCGCGTTTTTACGAAAGTGATAAAGGCGCTTTATTGATCGATGGCACAGATATTAAAGAGCTTAAAACAGAAAGCGTTCGTAACCATATTGGGGTTGTGACCCAGGAAAGCATTTTATTTAACGACAGTGTTAAGAACAATATCATTTTCGGTATGCACAATGTGAGCGAACAACAGGTGATAGATGCGGCTAAAATTGCGAACGCGCATGAATTTATTATGCAGTTGTCCGATGGCTATAATACAATAATCGGCGACCGTGGAGGGAAACTAAGCGGTGGTCAGCGCCAGCGTTTAAGCATTGCACGTGCCATCTTAAAAAACCCATCCATTCTTATTCTTGATGAAGCGACCTCAGCCCTGGATACAGAAAGCGAAAAACTTGTACAGGAAGCGCTTACCAATTTGATGAAAAACCGCACCAGCGTAGTGATCGCACACCGTTTATCAACCATAGCTAATGCCGACGAAATTATTGTAATGAATAAAGGTGAGATCATCGAACGCGGCAATCATTCTGAACTACTTGCTTTGAACGGCACCTATAAGAAGCTGTGCGATATGCAGAGTTTTAAATAATAAACCCCCAAGCCCTCACAGAAATACTAAGCCATTTAGATCAATTTTTTACTTCTTAGTGGATCTGAGTGCCTCAGTGGTAAAACAAGATTAACACTCTGCTATCAATAACTCTTCCGGCACAACTTTCGCATACCCTTTTAATTATTTAACTTCAACTAATGAGCGGACAATTATTTATAGTTCCAACACCCATAGGAAATCTTGAAGACATAACTCTTCGCGCCATCAATGTACTGAAGTCCGCAGATCTTATCCTGGCTGAAGATACCCGTACTTCTTCTTTTTTGTTGAAACATCTCCAGATTGAAAAGCCTTTAAAGTCTTACCACCAGCATAACGAACATAAAATAGTTGAAGAACTTGTTACAAGTTTAAACCTGGGAAAAAATATTGCTCTCATCTCCGATGCCGGTACGCCGGGCATTTCAGATCCCGGTTTTCTTTTGATCCGCGAAGCAATTGCAAATAATGTTACTGTAATCTCTCTCCCAGGCGCTACAGCCTTTGTGCCTGCCCTGGTTAACAGCGGCTTGCCCTGCAACGAGTTCAGCTTCTATGGATTTCTTCCTCAAAAAAAAGGAAGGCAAACGCGCTTAAAATTATTGGCACTGGAAGAAAAAACATTTATTGTTTACGAATCTCCTTTCAGGCTGGTAAAACTATTACAGGAGTTTAAAGAGTATTTGGGTCCGCAGCGCAAAGCCTCTGTATGTAGGGAACTTACCAAGATGTTTGAAGAAACAAAGCGTGGCACCATTGATGAATTAATTACTTTTTATTCCTCAAAAACTGTAAAAGGTGAAATTGTGGTTGTAGTACAAGGAAACAAAAATGTTGAAACCGAAGATGTCGAATAAATTCCGGGAAAATATAGGCGCCCCTCCGGGAACCCTTCTGTATACGGGTGAACAAACCAATGCCCGTGTTAAAATTACCTTGATCGAATTTAATGACACAGATTTTTTTGAGCGGGAATTTTATGATTTTTCAGATTGCTCAAAGCATATCAAAGATAACATGGTGAAGTGGATAAATGTGGAAGGAGTTCATGATACAACGTTGGTAGAAAATATCGGGAAGCTCTACAACATCCATCCCTTAACGCTTGAAGATGTCGTGCATGTAGATCAGCGCCCAAAATTTGAAGAGTACGAACATTATTTGCTGGCTATCATGAAAATGATCATGTATGATACAGAAGTGCGTTCAGAGCAGCTTTCCATGATCCTCGTAAAAAACACGGTTATCTCTTTCCAGGAACCTCAGGGTGGCGATGCCTTTGATATTATAAGAACCCGCTTAAGACAAGCCAAAGGGCGTGTCCGCAAACTTGGGGCAGATTATCTCTTCTATGCCCTCATGGATGCCGTAGTCGATTATTATTTTCATACCATAGAAAAGATCGGAGATAAAGTGGGTAAAATTGAAGAAGAAATTATTCATGAACCTAAGCGGGAATCGCTGATAGAATTATACAATCTTAAACGCGAAGTAATTAACCTCCGTAAGCAGGTTTGGCCACTACGTGATATGCTCAGTAATTTACTGCGCTCTGAGTCTGACTATATTAGCCCGAACACGCTGTTATTTTTCAGGGATTTGCAGGATCATACCACTCGCATTATCGATACCGTAGAAACTTACAGGGACCTTTTAAGCGGCATTATGGACATTTACCTTAGCACCAATGCCAATAAAATGAACGAGGTCATGAAGGTACTAACCATCATGTCAAGCATTTTTATTCCTGTAACGTTTATTGCTGGTGTTTATGGGATGAACTTTGAGTACATGCCCGAACTAAAATCTCCCTATGGCTACGCTGCAGTTTGGATAGTAATGCTGAGCGTAATGGGTGGACTGGTAATTTATTTCAAAAAGAAAAAATGGATGTAACACTTCCTGCAGCTCAAAACGACTTAACCGATTTCAACGGCGTCAGGGTATTTTGCTTTCCAGTTTTTTAAGCTTTCTTTTGTTCTCACGGTAATAACTGTACGTGCATCTATGCGTAACTTTACAAGGTAGGTGCTTCCTTTTATTTCTGATCGTTTTGCTATTGCTTTCGTTGCCATTGTAGGACTATATTAATTGTAACACAAATAAACCCTTTTACTCGGATAACTAACGTTAAAATACGCAAATTAAACGAATTGAAGTGTGAAATAAATAAAAACGCCCCTGAATAAGGGGCGCTTTAACCTATTTGTTTGACTTAAGTCTTATTTTACCTGATTTATTACCGCAACGAATGCCTCCGGGTGGTTCATTGCCAGATCAGCTAATACTTTACGGTTTAATTTTAAACCTTTTGCATTTAATTTTCCGATAAATTCAGAATAACTCATACCGTGTTCACGAACACCGGCATTGATACGCTGAATCCACAAACCACGCATAGTACGTTTTTTGTTTTTACGATCGCGGTATGCGTAAGTTAAACCTTTTTCAAGGGTATTTTTGGCAATTGTCCAAACATTACCTCTTAATTGAGCACTAAAATTCAAAACAAATTAAAAAAAAGAAATGCCAAGAAGTGTAAATCACGTAGCCAGCAGGGCTCGCAGAAAAAAAATCCT
>JAYSYG010000050.1:0-2451 GCA_043716685.1 Sphingobacteriaceae bacterium
AGGGTATTTAATTTTGTAATTTCTTAAATCACCCAACAACAAATTCGACTGAGTTGAGCCACCAGCTAAATCAATTATTTCTCTTAAATGAAATTTTAAAAGGAGATATAAATAATAACTTTTTGCAACTTTATTTTTAGGTCTTAAAATAGCTACACTTTTCTGAAATGTTGTCCTACTTGTCTCAGGTATAGCCTTAACAATGGCCATCCTTCCTATCGTTCCAGCATTGGTAAGCAAAATATCACCTGCTGAAAGACTGGTTCTCCTATGAGTTTCATCAAAATCTTTTTTGGTAATTTGTCTTGCATTATCATAAATAATTTCGCCATTGGAAAGGTCTTTAACACTCACAAAATAATATCCGGAATTTAACTCATCAATGCAATCCCCGTGTTTTCCATCTGTGATAAGAGAACATAAATCACCAAGGTTTTTCATTTCTAGATTATCCTCATCAAAATCAACAAACCACTGCTTATAAATTGCCTGTGCAGTTTCTTCCAGTTTTTGTATAAGTTGTTTGTTAAGCGCTATGCGGTTTTGTATAACGTTGTATTCTTTTACTATTTCTTTTTGTTTGGCAATAGATGGTATAGGTAATTGCATATCGCAAAAGTCTTCCCAGCCAAACAATTCTCTTGCGCTGCCATGGCTCATAAATCTTGCATACCTATCAAACTCTGTTCGCCTAAACCACATCATCAAATATTCAGGCAGCAATTCTTTTTTATCAATCACTTCAAACGGTGTGTATGCTTGAGAAATAAGCGCTTTGTCATGATCATCAAATAAGGCAATAGTTATTTTATCTCCATTTCTAGATGTTACAGGGCTGTATGCAAATTGATTTCTAATAATTGTTCTGTAGGTTGTCATATCCGTTCCAACCAAATTCGAAATAGAGGGAATAAACTTTTTTGTAATACTCAACCCCATCAGCGGTAAAGTTTGCAACACAGTATTTCTTCCTTTCACCAATTTTATATAATTCCCCAGCCTCTTATAATTCGATCTCATACCCCAATTCTTTAAACACCGTGAGCAAATCATTTTTAGAGGCGGCTTCTGCTTTCAATAAATCAGCAAATTCTGTTTGTAGGCTTTTCATTTTTTCATCAAAGTCAATATTCTCATCTCGGTTCACAAACTCAATGTATTTGCTTGGTACAAGCGAGTAATCTTTTTTAACTACTTCATTATATTGTGCAGTGCTATAAAACTCGGGCACATTTTCTATTTCTTTGGTTTGCCAGCCGTGGTAAGTGGCTGCTACCTTTTTTATATCCTCATTACTAAACTGGGTAAATTTCTTTTCAAATGGTTCGCCCATTTGCCTTAAATCCATAAAAAGTATTTCTCTTTCACGGTTTCTGTAAAGGCGCTTTTCATTACCCACATTTTTTGTCTGCGCCTTTTTATTTTTATTCAATATCCACAGCGTTACACTAATGTCTGTTGTATAAAATAAGTTTCGGGGCAACACCAAAATTGCTTCCACCAAATTATTTTCAATAAGCGTTTTGCGTATTTTATATTCTTCGCCACCGCCGCTAAGTGCACCATTGGCCAGTATAAAACCCGCCACACCATTATCACTTAGCTTGCTCACCATATTTAAAATCCAGGCATAGTTGGCATTGCTTTTTGGTGGCACATCGTAGCCTCTCCAGCGTGGGTCGGTTTTTAATTCATTCTCAGCCCGCCAGTCTTTTTGGTTAAAAGGCGGGTTGGCCATTATATAATCGGCCTTTAAATCTTTGTGTTGGTCATCGCCAAAAGTATCGGCAGCTTTTTCGCCAAGGTTGCCGCTTATGCCACGTATGGCAAGGTTCATTTTGGCAAGCTTGTAAGTAGTGTTGGTATACTACTGCCCGTAAATAGATATTTCTTTTTTATTGCCGTGGTGGTTTTCTATAAACTTTATACTCTGTACAAACATACCGCCACTGCCACAGGCAGGGTCGTAGATAATGCCTTTGTAAGGCTCTATCATTTCGGCTATCAGGTTTACAATACTCTTAGGTGTGTAAAATTCGCCCTTGCCTTTTCCCTCTGCCAGTGCAAACTTGCTCAAAAAATATTCATACACCCTGCCCACAATATCCTGTGCTTTGTCCTTTAGCGTATCTATATCATTTATAGTGTCCAACAGGCTGCTTAGTTTCGTAATATCGAGTCCAAGTCGGCTAAAATAATTATCAGGCAGGGCGCCCTTTAATGCTTTGTTGTTTTTCTCTATGTTGTGCAAAGCAGTATCAATAATGAGCGCAATATCATTCTGCTTGCTGTGTTGTATAATATAACTCCAGCGGCTCGTTTCATCCAAAAAAAACACATTGCTCATGTTATAAAAATCTGCCAGCTCTATGTATTTTTCTTTCCCATCGGCTATCAACGCCTTACGGTGTTCTTCAAATTTATCTGCCGCAAATTTTAAAAATATAAGCC
>JAYSYG010000491.1:0-3955 GCA_043716685.1 Sphingobacteriaceae bacterium
TTAACCAAAAAACATAATTGTATGAAATTAAAATTATTTATTGCCGCCACAATTTCACTCCTTATTTTAGGAGGTTGCACAAAAGAAGGTATTACTACACCCGTTGTTGTTCCGATAACACCACCGGCACCGCCCGCAAGTACCAATACCTGGAAAGTAGGAACAACCGAATTTACAAGTCTTTTCACTTTTCGCCTGAAACCAAGCAATGGTGATACTGCACTTACCGGTTGGGACAGGGTACTTACTGCAGGTCTGAATTTCAGTACCATAAATTCATGGGCTATCTCTTTTAAAACATTTCCTTCTGCAAACTCAACATTCAGAGTAGTAGTCTATCCTTCATCAGGATACCTTACCTCAAATACAGATGTGTATATCGTTGCAAAAAACGCAGGTGCAAGTACCGGCTGGGTAAGCACAGGTGTGGGAGCAATAGATGTTACAGCAACATTTACGGGTGGGAAGGTAACGATAGTAGTTCCACCTATACCAATGACAAACGGCACTACCACTACGACTTTCAGCGGTACGCTTATAGAAATGTAATTTATTTCTGTGCCTGAATGAGGCAATACTAAATAACCCTTGTCTGAAGTTTATTAAACTGAAGGCGAGGGTTTTTGTATTTTGATGGATGCCTTTTTGACCACTACGATTACTGTATGCTTTCCATCGTTTTCATCATACAGTCTCCCTACTATTCAAAAGGGGTTTGGAAGAGTAAAATATGACGGAATAGCGGGTTAAAAAATGATTGAAGCAAAATGTAAGAAATAGTTAGTTAGCAAAGGCTGTCAAAAACCAAGATCACAATTTTCATCATTTAAAAAATAAACTATCGTAGTTTAGAGGTTTAAGTGTATACTATTATTATGAACGGAGAATCTCTGAATATTCAGCAGGACAATATTGAAAAACTAAAAAGCCTTTTCCCTGAAATATTTACAGAAGGTAAAATAGATACAGAGAAATTTAATGCAGTTTTTACTGATAATATCAATTTTAATAATGAAAGATATGTGCTTAACTGGGCCGGGAAATCTGATGCTTTTAAATGCCTGCAGATACCTACTACTGCCACTTTAAAGCCGCAACCTGAAGAATCTATCAATTTTGATAATACCCAAAATGTATTTATTGAAGGCGAGAACCTGGAAGTATTAAAGGTGCTGCAAAAATCCTATTACGGTAAAATAAAATGCATCATTATAGACCCGCCTTACAATACCGGTAACGACAGTTTTATCTATCCGGACAGTTTTAAAGAAAACAAGGCTGATTATGAAAAACGCATCGGCGAAAAGGATGAAGAAGGGTTTTTGATGAAGGAAGGGTTCTTTCGCAAAAACAGCAAAGACAGCGGGCATTTTCACAGCAACTGGCTAAGCATGATGTATCCGCGTTTGTTTCTTGCACGTAATTTATTGAAGGAGGACGGTGTAATTTTCATGCATATCGATAATAACGAGGTGCATAATTTACGGTTATTAATGAATGAAATATTTGGCGAAGAAAATTTTATAGAATGTATAACCTGGAATAAAAGGGTGCCAAAAAATGATAAAGGATTTGGAAATATTCATGAATATATTTTAGTTTATGTAAAAAACTATAGCCTTAAGCATGAGTTTTTAATGGCTAAGGAAGGGTTAAAGGAAATTGATGAATTAGTCGGAAAATTAAAAAGGCAAGAAGTTGTTATCTCAGACGCAGAAAAAGAAGTAAGGAAATTATTTAATAAAAAAGGGTATGATAGAGGCATCACTCTCTATAATTCTTTAGATTCAAATTATAGATTATGGGGTAAAATAAATATGAGTTGGCCTAATGCCGATACCTTTGGCCCCAGATATAAGATAAAGCATCCAAAAACCGGTAAAATTGTAAAAATTCCCGATCGAGGCTGGAGATGGAAAGAAGAAACCTTTAATAATGCTGCTGAAATTATTGAGGGGGAATTTCAAAGCGTTATTGAGTTACATGATGGTACATTTATTTGTGGCAAAATCTGGTTTGATAAAGATGAAAATACCCAACCAAGTTCTATTAATTATTTAGATGAACTGGATAAACTTTTGTTACGTTCTATTATCTCGAAAAAAAGCGAAGGGGGTATAGAAATAGAATCATTATTTGAAGGAAAAAGTTTTTTTTCCTATCCCAAACCAAGTTCTCTTACAAAGCTTTTACTCAAATCAATAGTTACCCAAAACGGAGATAAGGTTTTGGATTTTTTTGCAGGTTCAGGAACGACCGCCCATGCAGTTTTTGATTTGAACATTGAAGAAAATAAAGACCTAAATTTCATTCTTGTTCAGCTACCGGAAAATACTGATGAAATTAGTGAATCGTACAAATCCGGATTTCTAAACATTGCTTCGATATCAAAAGAAAGAATTCGCAGAGTCATAAAAAGGACAGAAAATGCAAAAAGACAAGATGCTGATTTGTTTACAACAGAAAAAAACAATTCGTTAGGATTTAAATCATTTAAACTGTCGCCTTCCACTTTTAAAATATGGCGAAGCGAAGAACTAAATGAAGAAAGTCTCGCAGAGCAATTAAATGCCTTTACCGATCCTGTGAAAGAAGAAGCCTTAGAAATTGATATGCTCTATGAATTAATCATAAAAGCGGGTTATTTACTTACAGATAAAGTTGAGAAAAAGAACAATTTCTATTCAGTAAATGACGGAGAATTGATCATTGCTTTGGCAGCATTAAATCAGCATATTATTGATGAGATTCTTGCTGCATCCCCAAAAAAACTAATTACCCTTGATATTTTATTTGCAGGGAATGATCAGTTAAAAACGAATACCGTATTGCAGATGAGGGATGCAGGTGTGGAATTTAAAACAATATAATCTTGGCTATGAAAAAAGAACAAATCGCCCAACTATTTGAACAATTTGAAACTGCCTGCCATATTTACAAAGGGCTTGAATGCTGGAGTGCCCGGGAATTGCAGGAAACATTTAATTATGCCAAATGGGATAATTTTTTAAAAGTGATTGATAAAGCTAAAGCAGCCTGCGAAAACGCCGGCAGTAAGGTTTCCGACCATTTTGCCGACATCGGCAAAATGGTCGGTTTAGGCAGCAGAGCACAAAGAGAAATTGAAGATATTGCCCTCACAAGATATGCCTGCTACCTGGTGGCACAAAACGGTGATTCCAATAAATCAGAAATTGCATTTGCCCAAACATACTTTGCCGTGCAAACCCGTCGGCAGGAGATCATTGAGCAACGCCTGTCTGATATAGAAAGAGTAACGGCAAGAGAAAAATTATCAAAATCTGAAAAAAAATTATCAGGAATTCTTTATGAAAGAGGCGTGGATGATAAAGGTTTTTCTTTTATACGCAGCAAAGGTGATCAGGCTTTATTCGGTGGCTTTTCTACCAATGACATGAAGACCAAATTGCAGGTGCCTGAAAAGAGGCCCCTCGCAGATTTCCTGCCCACACTTACAATAAAAGCAAAAGACTTTGCTGCCGAGCTTACCGGCCATAATGTAACAGAGAAAGACATTCGCGGTGAGTCCGCTATTTCCCGGGAGCATATTGATAATAACAAAGCGGTTCGCAAAATTTTGTTGGAAAGAGGTGTGCGCCCCGAGCAATTGCCGCCTGCTGAAGATCTTAAAAAAGTACAAAGTAGATTAGACGGCGAAGATAAAAAAGCTATGAAAGGCGGCGGGAAAAAATCAGGGAAATGAAGTGTGTGATAATGTTTTAAAACACCTTTGGTTTTTCTACTGATTAAATGGTTCAAGTAATGGGAAATTTATAGGTGGCAGATTACAAGAACGCCGTTATTGATTATATACGGTTTCGTGGGACAGGAATTGGGGCGTTTCGTAAGGTATTTGATGCGGGCTATGCTTGCCTTATCATTCGGTGAGGGCTTCTTTGTGCAGTCATACACGGCAAACTCTTCAAAATCTGTA
>JAYSYG010000492.1:0-3954 GCA_043716685.1 Sphingobacteriaceae bacterium
TAATCTTGCTACGAGCGAAATTTATAAAGATGCGGCAGGAAATCAGGCCGAACACACCGAGTGGCACCATATCGTTTTCTGGCGTTTCATGGCCGAAAATGCTTCAAAATTGCTAAAAAAAGGAACGCAGGTTTATATAGAAGGAAGGCTCCAAACCCGCCAGTGGTTGGATAAACAAGGTCATAAAAAAAATATCACCGAAGTTATCGGAGATAATTTTGTCATACTTCAACGCAAAGACACCGCCACTTCCGACTCTAACGGTGGTTTTGAATCCAAACTAGACACAAACTCTGATAATAAGGGGTTACCTTATTAACATACCTGCTGTAAAATTACAAACCACAGGAGTGTTATCAAACGCGGGGTTTTTTATTTTTGTGTAATGAATTTAAAATTAATAATTGTCTGTTCTGTTTTTTGTTTGCTGTCTTTTGTTTCCTGCGACGAAGAAGAAGATGTGTATTCGCCAAGACCGCGTGGATATTGTCGTATAGACTTCCCTAAAAAAAACTACAGGGTGTATGATAGCATTTGTCCTTATAAATTTGAGATTCCTACTTACTCCCACATCACCCAGGATAAACATACGGGTGCCGAGCCTTGCTGGCTGAATTTAGAGTTCCCGAAATTTAATGCAATAATTCATCTTAGCTACAAAAATGTAAATAATGATCTTGCAAAGCATCTTGAAAATTCTCACTATTTTGCAAATAAACACCAGGTAAAAGCAACAGGCCTGGATGAAGTAACTATTATGCGTGATAGTGCAAAAGTATATGGATTGTTATTTGATATCGCCGGAAACACTGCTTCTACACTACAATTTTACATGACAGATAGTACCAAACATTTTTTACGCGGAGCACTTTATTTTAATAGTGTTCCAAATATAGATTCTCTGAAAATTGTAGTCGATTTTTTAAGAGCGGATGTACTTCATATGATCAATACCACCAGTTGGAAAAAGGAATGATCAGGTCCGGAGAAAAACCTAAGATCTAGTTTTTAACAGTAAGCGAATTTCCATTATAAGAAGTGCCATATATCCTTAACGCCCACTCTGCAGGCCCTTGTGTAACAGTAGCATCGAATATTCTCCAGTGCGAATCACTTATAGTATCTCTTAATGTAAAGTTGTCGCTCATAACTTTTACTTTAGCAGCAGGGTTGTCAGGCAAGTAAGAAGACGTTCTTTCAATCGCCACAAATTCTTCCTGCGATTTCCGGTAAATAATTATCCCGTTAATTCCAACGTTATCCACATACATCCAGCCGCCAATAGACTGAATTTTAAAATTTAGCGGGTCACCGGGAAAGGTTGTATAATTTACAAGAACACTCGGCACAGGGTTATCTGCAACTTTTTGTTCCTTCGATTTTTTCTTGCACGAAAAACCAGAAATAAGAAGAAGTATAATAAGGAGCTTTTTCATAAAGTACTAAGCGTAAACGCCTAAAAGCATGATTAATTGTGCTAATTTATAAATCATTTTTTAGTTTTAACGTTAATAATTATAAAAACATCTACGAGCCTTTATTATAAATGAGTATTTAATTACCTTTAAACCATAATCTATTTACCAAAACAGTTGTGCCAGATACACCAGAAAACTCTTCAGAACCAAATTCTATTAAAAAATCAAATCCTTTTACGCCCCTCTACTTTGCGCTGGTTCTGGCTGCAGGCGTAGGCTTAGGTTATTATTTTACGTTTAATCCAGGACTTACGGCAAAAACGTCGGCCTTTCATTCAACCGCCAAGGGAAACAAGATCAATAATTTACTGGATTACATTGAAATGCAATACGTAGATACTGTTAACCGCGAACAACTGGAAAACAAAACCATTCTTTCGATGTTGAAAAGCCTGGATCCACATAGTGATTTTATTCCTGCATCTGATTTCAGCGCGGTGAATGAGCCGCTGGAAGGGAATTTTGATGGAATTGGCGTGGAGTTTAATATCATTAACGACACCATTCGTGTTATTACCCCCATTATAGGCGGGCCCTCAGAAAAGCTTGGCATTAAGGCGGGAGATAAAATAATTAAAGTAAATGGTAAGAACATTGCCGGAATTAAAGTCACCAACAAACACGTATTTGAAAAATTAAGGGGTAAAAGCGGCAGTATGGTAACCGTTAGTGTCTTAAGAGCTAATCTTAAAAAGCCAATAGATTTTAATATTACGCGTGGTAAAATCCCTATCTACAGCATTGATGTTTCTTATATGCTGAAGCCCGGCATCGGCTTCATAAAGATAAGCCGCTTTGCCGGTACAACTTATGCCGAATACCTGGATGCCTTTAATTCTCTTAGCAAACAAGGCATGAAAAAACTTGTACTCGATCTTCGTGGAAATGGTGGTGGTTTCTTAAAAACTGCTGTTGAACTGGCGGATGAGTTTTTAATGGATGGCCTGCAAATTGTGTATACCGAAGGGAAATCACATCCTAAAAAGATCTATAACGCAACAACGCGTGGTGGCTTTGAAAAAAATTCGTTAATCGTTCTGATAGATGAAGGCAGCGCGAGTGCCAGTGAAATTGTAGCAGGCGCACTACAGGATAATGACAGGGCAACGATTATTGGTCGCAGGAGTTTTGGAAAGGGTCTCGTGCAGGATCAGATTGATCTTCCTGATGGATCTGCCGTGCGTTTGACCATAGCGCGCTATTACACCCCAACCGGGCGCTGTATTCAGAAACCTTATGATAAAAGTCTGGATGCTTATTATAATGAAGAATACGAGCGTTACGAACATGGTGAACTTTACAATGCAGACAGTATTAAAGTAGATAAATCAAAGGTTTATCATACGCCGGGCGGAAAAACCGTTTATGGTGGTGGTGGTATTGTTCCCGATATTTTTGTTCCGCTCGACACAGTAAAGTACAGTCATGCATTAAACAGGTTATACAACACCGGAACACTTAATACTTTTGCGTTTGAATATACCGACCAGCACAGAACAAAGCTTTTAAGCACTTACAAAACCGCGCAGGACTTTATTACTAAGTATAAGATCAGCGAAAAAGAGATAAGTGCTTTAAAAAATTACCTGGCAGCAAAAAAATTAAGTGCTTTTAATTTTAGTGGTAAAGAAAGTGGCTTCACTCAAATCTTAAAAGCGCTTGTCGGCAGAAATCTTTTTGATAAAGATGCGTATTACCCTATCCTCTATGAGAACGATACAGTGATACTGAAAGCGATAGAGGTTTTGAATAAATAATTTATAAAATTTACTACATGAAAATCCAGCAGAAATGTTGGATTTTTTTGAGTATTTGAAGTGGGAGGTCACTTTTCGCCAAGCCTAAATGGGATTATGACCTAAAAATAAGAGATAGTTAGAAGTTGTATTATAAAACACCTCGCAGAGCATTATCCAGTAGACAATGCATAAAAAAAGAGAAGTTGGTTTTTTGCTTTTGCCAGAACTTTTAATAATTAAGGTGTATCATCTCTTTTTAACAGAGGAGTAATTAAGAACCTCATTACCAGAAGCCCTGAAATAAACCCAAAAGAGATTATCGTAATGAGTGAACTGAAAGACATGGGATTACACTCACCTGTTTTATTAATTCCTACCAATGGAATATTTTTGTTCAGAAAAAAATACAAGAATGTTGTTATAATCGCCATGATAACAAGAAATATCAGCAGACGCAATATCGCTTTTCTCCATTTCCAGGAATCTCCTCTGTTCCTGATATTGTAAATATAAATAGCACCTACCGCAATAAGAAGTATTAAAAAGGCAAGTGCCACATAAATTATATAATCATCACTTTTAAAATCGTCGGGCCTGTCATGGCAAGGATGTGCAAGGATCATCCTGTATTCATGGAATTCTCGTTTTACTTTATCCCAAAAAGACAAGTTAGCGTTTTTTGGATCTAAAGTCTTTACCAGTTTTATGTCAAACGTATCCACTGAAATAAATTTCTC
>JAYSYG010000493.1:0-3948 GCA_043716685.1 Sphingobacteriaceae bacterium
CGCGACCAATTGGTGCTGCTCCACGATCTGAACGCTGATGGGGAAATAGATTTTTATCAGAGCTTCAACCATGATAACCAGGTTACGGATCATTTTCACGAATTCGCGATGGGACTGCAGACTGATAAGGCAGGAAATTTTTACTACGCAAAAAGTGGAAGACATGCAAGAGAGGCACTCGTGCCGCAGCATGGCACCTTGATAAAAGTAAGCAAAGATGGTTCAAAAAGCGAGATCATAGCATCTGGCTTCAGGGCAGCAAATGGAGTATGTATTAATCCTGATGAAACCTTTATCGTTACTGATCAGCAAGGGTTCTGGAATCCCATGAACCGGGTCAACTGGATTGAGGGAAAAAATAAATTTTACGGTAATATGTGGGGATACAATCCGCCGCAAGACTCGAGCAGGGCTGCCATGGTGCCTCCCATTGTATGGATCGATATGGAATTTGACAGATCTCCTTCAGAGCTGCTCTGGGTTGACAGTAAAAAATGGGGTCCTCTGAATGGTAGTCTTTTGAGTTTTTCCTATGGGTATGGTAAGGTGCAGGTGGTTTTACCGGAGAAGGTAAATAACCAGCGACAGGCAGCCGTAGTTGACCTCCCCGGCGTGAAATTTCAGTCCGGGGTAATGAGAGGGCGCTTTAATCCCAGTGACGGCAATCTCTATGCCTGCGGTATGTCAGCATGGGGAACGTCGCAGGTAATGAGGGGCGGTGAATTTTGTAGGTTGCGCTATACCGGCAAGCCTCTTTCGATTCCGGTTAAACTGAAGAACTGGACAGATGGGGTTGAGTTGACATTTGCAGCAAAATTGAATGCTTCTTTGTCGGAAAAACCGGAAAATTTCGAAGTGCAAACCTGGGATCTGCTGAGAAGCAGAGCCTACGGATCTGAGCGACTCCATACACAAACACTAAAGATAATAGGTATAAAAATGGGGGCAGATGGAAAAAGCGTTAAAATAATTTTGGACAGAATTAAACCAGTAGATGTAATGACCATTGCGTATACCGTAACAGACGATTCCGGCAACAAGTACAAAGCAAAGGTTCAAAGCACCATTTATAATTTACGAAAGAATGATTAGCATGAAAAGTTCCATTTTTTAATATTGCTATTTTATTATCATTCTCGTTCTCGTTTACATGCCCGGAAATGCCCCCATATAGTCTTTATTAAGAGCGAAGAGCATGCCTATCTGGCCACCAGCACGTATTGTTATGGGCTAATTCATATCCGTCATATTGATTAATTAGTGAACAATGGTATGTTGTTTAAAGATGCGTTTGTCACTAATTCTTTGTGCCCTCCCAACCAGGCAGCTATTCCTACTGGCAAATACAGCGATCTTAACGGAATCAGTGGGAATGGTGGGACTAGTTGATGGCTTAGGTATAACTTTTCTAAGATTATTACACCAAGTCGATTGTCGGACGGCGTTTATTGTTAAATGGCATTTAGGGTCCGATCTGACAGGCTTTGGTTATAGAAATATAGTTTCGGAGCAGGGCGATTATTGCAATCACGATTTCATAGATATGAGGTATGGGCGCGTCAATGGATATGTCACTGACCTAACCACGGATTTTGCGTTGAATTAGCCGGATCATCGTGAACCGCTCGTCCGTTTTGTATACGGATGTGAAACAAATCGCCGCACCGGAATTGAATACAAGCGATTAATACCTCCATGAATTAGATAGTTTGCGCATTCCTGTCCTTCCAGTTTTTTTGATAATTATAGAATTATAGTACACGTACAAAGCCGGCACATGAACAAAAAATGCAAGCTGCTCAATCCTTAACGCCAATTTATGATCTCAAGGAGAATTTCAATATTGAACGACCCGACGAACTATTAAATCGTAAACCTCCAACCAAACCCATTTAATTTTGTATTTTTTATTACAACAAAAGTGTACAGCACCGCGAACAGCTTCCTGGGATCCTAGTTAAATTTGGCTAAAACACGTATTAGGAATGTCTATATTATTCCTGTGTCATATCCAAGGACTGTACCTTCAGAAAATAAGGTTGGGCATATTTATCATTACAACGAACCCCGGTTTTTTGCCCCTATCCTGAAGGTTGGTGTGGTTACCCGTCCTTTAAAGCATATTTACTATGCAGGCAGTAATAAAATGTTTGTATATAAAAGAGGTGATGGTCTCGAGCAGCTATTCTTTATTGAATAGATCAGAACCTCGATAGGGCATCGGCTAAATTAGCGCCTACACTTAAAGAAACAGTGGTTTGGTATACTAGTAATCTTAATAAGGATGATTATTAAAACTTATGGCAACGCCGGCCAGGTCTCCCTGCTCAGTGATTTTAATATTGACACAAAGCTTACAGGTAGTTCTCCTGGAGAAGCTGGATAAATTTATTCTGAGTTACCATGCTGGTGTAAAGCCTTTTGTTGACTCGACAACAATGGATGCTTTTACCAATAAAACATTAGGGTACTCGTGTGTGCAGCTCAAGGATGGCTATTTTAATTCGCTCTGAAAGATTATAAAGCTTCCTGATTGGTTACTGTTTTAGTTGATTTCTCCATCGGCTTCCAGAACTGGGGTAGCATTTGGGTGAGTTATCGTGGGGCTGATCAACGATGCGCTTGCGTATATCATCCATCCATTTGGAAGGATCGATGCCCTGTAGTTTACAGGTGCCGAGTAAACAGTAAATGATGGACGCTATTTCACTTCTGCGGTGTGAACCGGCAGACAAGTAATTTTTTCTAGCTACATTATGTAAAGTTTTACATCATGTAATAAGGGAACCAGAAAATATTCCTGCCGGAGTTTAAAAGATCTGCGAGGAAGAGCACCTGGTGATAGAAAATAAGCTGGGTGAGGTTTTTCTAAGAGTCATTATAATGCCTAAATACAAAATATCGGAAATAAAAGATCAGGACAATACTCAAATTATATGAGGGTTGCACATAATTCCGGTAAATTCAATTATCAGTTGCGCCTCAAACGGCAATTACACTGTTTTTTTTCTCAAGAATCAAAAAAAGCTGATTGTGTCCCGGATACTTAAGGAGATCGAACAAATACTCGAAGATCATTCATTTACAAGGGTACACAATTCCTACATTGTAAATTTAAATGAAATCGAAAAATATATCAGGTGTGAAGGTGGTTTCCTGGTTATGAGTGACGGATCATCCGTTGACGTGTCAAGAAGCCGAAAAGAAAACCTCTTAAAGAAATTATCGTCCAGTCAGATCTGACTCTTTATTTCCAGGTATTTCTCATAACCATACAGTTATTTATCTATTCCGCAAACTATACATTCTGGCTGGCTTTTGCTTACAACTGATTCTAGCTTTGTTGCTTTTTAAACAGTGCGATCCGCACAACTAAAGATTATTAAAAATTAAATCGGCCAGAATGAAAAAGATGACATTTAGTGTCGCAATAGTTTGCTACTATGCAACCCTAATCACTTACCTGAGCTCATGTCAGGCTTACAGTGGCAATTCAAAATTCAAAATTGCCAACACTGAAATAGATACTGATGTATACCAGTTTGTAATGCCGGAAAATACTGTCAAAAATTACAGGAATGATATTAACGTCAGAGCAGTAAGGGAATTTGTGCATGAATTTAAGGAAGCAGAAAACGTAAGCTGGCAGAAAACATTGGACGGCGGCTGTAGGGCAGAATTTAAAGCAGATTCTATAAAAACCGCTATCTGGTTTGACCGGCGCGGATCATGGACCTATATTATAAAAAAATACGGTGAACACAAAATGCCAATTGAGGTTAGAACTGCGGTTAAAAGCAACTTCTTCGATCATGCTTTAATGGAAGTAACTGAAATTAGGCTGAAACAGGATCGAGAAAAAATTATCTACACTATACTAATAAAAAATGCGTACAATTTCAAAATTATCAAAGTTTGTAACCTGGATTTGGAAGTAATGGGGGATTA
>JAYSYG010000494.1:0-3935 GCA_043716685.1 Sphingobacteriaceae bacterium
GCTCAATTTGGACTAAAAACTAATTTAAATAAAATATAAACAACAAAAGTAAAAATAACAACTATGGCAAAAGAAAAATTCGACCGTTCCAAACCTCACGTAAACATTGGAACTATTGGTCACGTAGATCACGGTAAAACTACTTTAACCGCTGCTATTACAACAGTACTGGCAACTAAAGGTTGGGCGGAAGTTCGCGATTTCTCTTCAATTGATAATGCACCTGAAGAAAAAGAACGCGGTATCACAATTAATACATCACACGTTGAATATTCAACGGCTAACCGTCACTATGCTCACGTTGATTGTCCAGGTCACGCTGATTATGTAAAAAACATGGTTACCGGAGCTGCTCAAATGGACGGCGCTATTTTAGTAGTTGCTTCTACTGACGGTCCAATGCCACAAACCCGTGAACATATTCTTTTAGCGCGCCAGGTAGGTGTGCCTAAAATTGTTGTGTTTATGAACAAAGTCGACATGGTTGAAGATGCTGAGTTATTAGACTTAGTTGAAATGGAAATCCGTGAATTATTAACTTTCTACAAATTTGATGGTGATAATACACCAATTATCCGTGGATCTGCTTTAGGTGGTTTAAATAACGATCCAATCTGGGTTCCAAAAATTCTTGAATTAATGGATGCAGTGGATTCTTTTATTCCAATTCCTCCCCGCGAAAAAGATAAGCCGTTTTTGATGCCGGTTGAAGATGTATTTACGATCACTGGTCGTGGTACTGTTGCTACAGGTCGTATCGAAACAGGCGTTATCAACTCTGCTGATCCGGTAGAGATCATTGGTATGGGTGCTGAAAAATTAAACTCTACTGTAACAGGTGTTGAGATGTTCCGTAAAATTTTAGATTACGGTGAAGCAGGAGATAACGTAGGTTTATTATTACGTGGTGTTGAGAAAAAAGACATTAAACGTGGTATGGTTATTATTAAGCCAGGAACTGTAAAACCACACGCTAAATTCAAAGCAGAAGTTTACATTTTGAAAAAAGAAGAAGGTGGACGTCACACTCCATTCCAAAACAAATATCGTCCACAGTTCTATTTCCGTACAACTGACGTAACTGGAGAAATCGAGTTAGAAGCAGGTCGCGAAATGGTACTTCCTGGTGATAACGTAACAATTACTGTTAACCTGATTAACCCAATTGCTATGGACAAAGGTTTACGTTTTGCGATTCGCGAAGGTGGCCGTACTGTAGGAGCTGGTCAGGTAACTGAAATTTTAGACTAAGCCATAGTCTTCCCGATCCCGATAACTATTGGGATCGGGATATGGCAAAATGGCTCCTTTAACCGGGAAGCCATTTTGCTATTTTAAGAAGGGCCTCTAAAACGTTAAATTACTATAAATTATAAATCCGGTCATAGATCGTTTTATAGGTAAAACAGCGAAGCGGATCATCCGGATTGCCACCGCGAATTGGAGAGACGCTTTACTATAAACGGGTGTGGTGCAATGGTAGCATACCGGTCTCCAAAACCGTTGATGGGAGTTCGAATCTCTCCACCCGTGCCAGTAGAGAAGTCAATAGTCGATAGTTTATAGCGACTATTAACTATCAACTTTAAACTATAAACTTAAAAGATATGAGCAAAATAGGGACTTATTTTTCAGAGACAAAAAACGAATTAGTAAACAAGGTAAGCTGGCCAACCTGGCCTGAGTTACAAAGCAGTGCTATCGTGGTAATGATCTCCTCAATAATTATTGCCTTGGTGGTATTTGCAATGGATGAAGTGTTTCGAATATTAATGACACAAGCTTACGACATTATTAAATAATCGTATTTAAAAAATTAATAAATAAATGGCTGATGTAGTTAAAACCGACCTGTCGCAGAAAAAATGGTACGTTGTGCGTGCTATTAGTGGTCAGGAAAAAAAGGTAAAACAATATATTGAAGTAGAGATTACACGTTTAAAATTAAACGATTATGTTTCACAGGTTTTAATTCCAACGGAAAAGGTTATCCAGATTCGTAATGGTAAAAAAACCACGAAAGAGCGTTCATTTTATCCGGGTTATGTATTGATCGAAGCTGTTTTAGCGGGAGAGGTTCCTCACGTAATAAAAAACATTACTGGTGTGATAGGCTTTTTAGGTGAAACTAAAGGCGGGAACCCGGTTCCAATGCGTATTAGCGAGGTTAACCGTATTTTAGGTAAGGTAGATGAGTTGGTAGAAAGCGAAGGAACTGTTTCAACAAATTATACGGTTGGAGAATCTGTTAAAGTAATTAACGGGCCATTCAACGGATTTAACGGTGTAATTGAAGAGGTAATGGAAGATAAACGTAAGATCAAGGTAACAGTGAAGATCTTCGGTCGTAAAACACCGGTTGAACTGAACTTTGGTGAGGTAGAATTAGAGTAAGGGTAATCTTAACCTGCAGACTTCGGCTTCGCTCAGTCTGCATTGGATAAGAAAATTTAAATTTTAAATAAAAATAAACGAATTGATGGTTGACTAGTTTTAGAATGAAATGAGCGCTTTGCTGCTTCCAACTCAAAGTAAATTGCTTCTAGAACGAAAGACTACAATAAAAACAAAAAACAAATAAAAAATGGCAAAAGAGTTATCAGCAATTGTAAAATTGCAAATCAAGGGTGGAGCTGCTAACCCCTCGCCTCCTATTGGTCCTGCACTGGGCGCCAAAGGTGTAAACATTATGGAGTTCTGTAAGCAATTTAATGCCAGAACTCAGGAACAAGCTGGTAAAGTATTGCCGGTTATAATTAATGTTTATACTGATAAGTCGTTTGATTTCGTTATTAAACGTCCGCCTGTTGCAATACAAATATTAGAGGTAACTAAAATTAAAGCAGGTTCTGCAACCAGTAACCGTAAAAAAGTTGGTGCTCTTACATGGGACCAGGTACGTAAAATTGCTGAAGATAAAATTGTTGACATGAATTGTTTTACAATTGAATCTGCAATGAACATGGTTGTAGGAACAGCTCGTAGCATGGGTGTTACAGTTAGCGGTGAAAAACCGTATTAATCAAATTATTAATCAAAAAAACAAGCTTAAGAAATGGCAACGTTGACTAAAAAAAGAAAGGCAGCTATCGGCAAATTCGACGCTAGCAAGTCTTACTCCGTGGCTGAAGCAGCTAAAATTGTAAAGGATATTACCTCTACAAAATTTGATGCTTCGGTGGATCTAGCGATCCGTTTAGGAGTTGACCCTCGTAAAGCTAATCAAATGGTACGCGGTACAGTTACCTTACCTCACGGTACAGGTAAAACCATGCGTGTTTTGGCTATTGTAACTCCTGACAAGGAAGCAGAAGCAAGAGCAGCAGGCGCGGATTTCGTTGGATTAGATGAATACATTGAAAAAATCAAAGGTGGATGGACAGATGTGGATGTTATTATCACAATGCCTTCTGTTATGGGTAAAGTAGGTGCATTAGGACGTGTGTTAGGCCCTCGTGGTTTAATGCCAAACCCTAAAACCGGAACTGTAACCATGGACATTGGCAAAGCGGTAACCGACTCAAAAGGTGGTAAAATTGATTTTAAAGTAGACAAAGCGGGAATTATTCACGCAGGTGTTGGTAAAGCATCGTTTGATGCAGCTAAATTATCTGAGAACGCGAATGAACTGTTACAAACTATCTTAAAGTTGAAACCCTCAAGCGCTAAAGGTACTTATGTAAAATCAATTACTTTAAGTAGCACAATGAGTCCGGGTGTAGCTGTAGATCCTAAATTATTCTCTTAAAAAAACTGCTAAAAAATGAATAAAACCGAAAAAACACAGGTAATAGAGCAGTTGGTGGAAAAATTAAACGCCAACACTAAGATCTATTTAGCAGATTGTTCTACTTTAACAGTTGAAAAAGTAAACGCGTTCCGTAAACAATGTTTCGATAAAAAAGTATCGGTAACGGTAATTAAGAACACGCTGC
>JAYSYG010000495.1:0-11821 GCA_043716685.1 Sphingobacteriaceae bacterium
ATTAAGTACATCACATACATTAAACCTTCTTCCGGAATACGAATTGCAAATGTAAACTTTGGTGGGATAAAAAAGAAATTCCATACCAGCACGCTTAACACAGCAGCCACTAAGACAGGCTTCATGTCAAAAAACTTGGCGCTTAATGATACCGTTACCAATAAAATTAAAGCAATAACCTGGTATCCGACTATGCTGGTTAGAAAATAACACACTGTCGCCACGAAAAGTGTCCACAGTCGACTTATCGTATATGGTTTCTTAAGGTTTAGTTTTCTAAAAAGTACCGTTTTCAATTTTGTAGTTTACCGCGCAAAGGTACAGAGTAGTTTATAAAGAATTCAGAAAGATTTACCCGGAAGTGTAAAAGTTTTGTAAAGATTTTGGACAATAAAATCTAAAGAAATTTAAAACCTAACGCTGAAGTGCCTTGTCTCTCTCCACTCCTGAACCCCTTTTTCACATTCCTTACACAATTTTTATCTTTATATGCCTCCTGTGTGTTTCTGGCAAATTATCAATTTTTTAGTACCGGATGCAAATCAACAAGCATATAGGAAGAATTCAATTTAAGAGTGATTCTCACTGGTTGATAGCCGACCAGGTGAATCCTTAATAAATAAGTATCTGGTGACAACTTTTTCAGACTAAATTTACCCATGCTGTCAGTAAGTTCAACCTGTATGCTTTTTGTACTATCACTCAGCGAAGTTAGTACAATATTGGCAAACGCATGTTAATCAGAAAAACATTAATGTTACTCACACAATAAAGTAAATAAAATTATGTTTAGATTTGAGTAGAAGTTCGCTAATCCATATCAAGTTAAATTCTAACTAATTTTATATTGCATTTATGGGGTTAAATAAAAGAGCAAAAGTTATTTCCCTGTTCATACTCTCCTGCAGATCTTTTTTGTTCGGTCAGGTAAGTAGTTCCAACTTTGATCATTATACCGTTCGCGATGGCCTTCCATCAGAACAGATTTACAATTGCTGTCAGGATTTGGATGGCTTTTTATGGATTGGCACCGATGCCGGGGTAAGCAGGTTTGATGGAAGAACATTTAAAAACTTTAATACGAGCGACGGGTTAGGCGATAACGAAATTCACGAGATCTTTAATGACTCACAAGGAAGAATATGGTTCATTCCCTTTAGCGGAAAATTGAGTTACTATTATAAGGGAAAGATTTATTTGCAAAATGTAGAAATTCTTAATAAGAATGCCACATCCAGCTTAACCAATCACCTGCATCATATCGAAGATACAAAGGAAAATGTGTATTTAAGTAAAGCCGGTAGTTGTTTTGTCATCAGCGTTAATACCCCTGGCAGCAATCCTAACGTGTTTAAACTTTCGCCTTATGTGGAAACAAATGAAGGCTTCTTGGCTTTTAATACCACGGCCAACAATAAAACATACTGCATCACGTCTTCAAAACGTTTGCTGTTACTAGACAAAAATACTATAAGAGACGTAACGCCAAAAATTTTTCTCCAGAATCAGGTATCTATTAAATTTTATATGAATCATGCAGATAACAGCGGATTTGTACTTTTTTCATCCAATAAGGGAATTTATAAATTATGCGATACCACTCTAACTTGTTTAATACCTTATGAAAAAATCCCCTTCTCTCTTTTTGAGTGTATAGAAATAAGACTGGATAAGTATAATAATTTATGGGTCAACCACCTTCACAACAATACTCTCTTTTTTAAATTTTCTAACGGAAAATACCTCGAGGGAATTTCCATTTTAAAAAACACGTTTTGTATCACCAATCCTGACCGTGAGGATAACATCTGGTTTTCGGCAAACGACGGTCTTTATAAAACTACATATTCTAAACTTCAGGATAAAATTACATTTGATATTAACTTCAAACTAATGGCTCAAAAAGTAATTTCTTGTTTGGTTGATATGGATAGTGCGTTGTGGCTTGGATATAGCAATGGTTTTGTTTCGAGGTTAAAAGACAGCACCATTAAAAATTATAATCTTAATCTCGGAATACGCACTAATAATCGGATTACACAAATAAAACAAGATAAGCAGGGAAATATGCTGATAGGCACTGATGAGGCTGTAATTATGATAAAACGATACAGTGCAAACAAATTTGGTAAACCTACACATTTTAAAAATGAAAATGGTAGTTATCATAACGCTGCCATTAAAGGAATATTTTTTAACTCTAAAGGAGACGCTTTTATTACAGAACCTATCGGCTCTTCCTTAGTAAAACTGAATACAAAGACCTTAACGGTGCATTCAGAAAGTAATAAATTAGAAGTAATTACTGCTCGGAAATTTTTGAGTTTTATGGACTCTCAAGATAGGTTATATATTAGCACCATCAATGATTTTAGATTATACGAGAACAACAATATAATTGTGTTAAGCAAATCAGATCCGCGCTTAAACGTTAGAATTAAAGATATTGTCGAAGGCCCGGATGGAACGATTTTTTTGGCCGCTTACAACAATGGATTAATCGCACTCCGAAACAAAAAATTTGTAGCGGCCATGCCCCAATTCGAAAATCATAGTCTTATTTGTCGCAAACTACTTATAAAAAACGACACCCTATATGTAGCTACTAATTCAGGTATCGGCGTGCTGGTTTTTAACAATCAAAAGTTCCGATTGATTAGAATGCTATCGGCACAAGATGGTTTAATTTCATCCGATGTAAACGATATGGCCTTTTTGGGTAACCGTTTATTCGCTGTTACCTCTCACGGTGTTTCTTCGTTTACAACTATTTTTCACGATGTTAAACAGGCCAAAGCCCCTGTACTTATTTTACAAAACATTGTTGTTGACGACAGCTTATGTAGTGCGAACCACCCCCTGGAACTATCGTATAAAACCAATCACATTCGCATTAACTTTATTGCCCCTGTGCTTGATAAGCCAGAACTTACACTGTATAGATATCGTTTTAATGCCAGTGATGTCTGGCAGATAACCTCCGCAAACTTTATCGAATTTAGCCGTTTAAAGCCCGGCAATTACAACATAGAAATAGAAGCAAAAAAATATAACAGTGGCTGGAGCATCGCTCGAAAAATAGAATTTAAGATAGAACCTCCTTTCTACAATACTTTGTGGTTCATTTTTTTGGGGATGCTGGTTTTTATTCTCTCCTTATTTTTGTTAATTAAAGCGCAAGTAAACAAAAAATTTAAAACACAGCTTTACGCACTTCAACAAAAAGAAGCCATTGAAGAGGAAAGAAACAGAATAGCTGCAGACATACACGATGATATTGGTGCTGAACTCACGAACATTGTTATCCTCTCTCAGATTTTACGCCTCACAAACAACCAAAACGAAGAGAGCTCGATGCAGATTATTGATAAAATAGAAAGTTCCTCGAATCAGGTAATTACAAAAATGAATGAGGTTATATGGACATTAAACGCCAAAAATTACACCATTAAAGATCTTATGTCGTACATCCGAAACTATACCATTTCGTTGGAGGCAAACACAAAAGCCAACCTCGACATAACAATTAGCGACACGGCACTGATAAACCAACAAGTGTCGGTAGAATTTACGCGCAACGTTTTTCTGGTTATAAAAGAAATTCTGCAAAATGCTATTAAGTACTCAAACGCGCCCGTAATTTCATTAAATATATCAGTTATGAATTTTGAGATGCTGATTATAAGTTATAAAGATAATGGTATTGGATTTGATGTAAATAAAATGATACATGGTAATGGACTAAACAATATTAAACGACGTGTTAATCAATGCAAAGGCACGGTTGCAATAAACTCACAAGCGAATATGGGTTGCCAGATAGAGGCTTTACTCCCACTTAAGCAATTTAGGGTATAAAAATGGAAAAAATAATTGAAATATGTTTAATTGAGGACCACGAAGATATCAGAAACGGAATCGCTTTTATAATTAATACGTACCCCAATTTTCATTGTGCCGTATGCAAAAACGGCGAAGAAGCTATTAAACGTTTTAAATTCTCATTGCCCGATGTCGTGTTAATGGATATTAACTTGCCAGGAATGAATGGTATTGAATGCACCCGCAAGTTAAAAGAGAGCTATCCCGAAATACTGATTATAATGTGTACTGTTTTTGAAGACAGTCAAAAAATATTTGATGCATTAAAAGCAGGCGCAAGAGGCTATATTCTCAAACGAACCGCCGGAGAAACTCTTATTGAGGCTATTAAAGAACTTTTGAAAGGTGGAGCACCAATGAGCAGCGATATTGCCCGTAAGGTTGTAAGCTCGTTCCAGGAAAAAAAAGTAAATCATACTAAATATGAAGAGCTTACTAATAAGGAAAACGAAATCCTATACCTCCTGTCTGATGGTTATGGAAACAAGGAAATAGCAGAAAGACTTTTTGTAAGCGTGAATACCGTTAGAACACACATCTATCACATATATGAAAAACTTCATGTACATAATCGCGTGGAGGCTCTTAATAAAATTAAAAAAATGCCAATGAAAGAATAGGGGTATAGTGATTAGCAATAAACCCAATTAACCTTCAATTATTATTCACAATAAAAAAAGGGTCGATTCAGAAGATGAACGACCCTTTTTATTTAGACCACAAAACGTTTAGTTAATGGTTGACTTTATTAATTTAATGTTTTGCTGAACGCCTGATTTTTGCATTTTTGTATTGACAAAATACGAGCCTGGGCTTAACTCTTCCGATACACGTTCAATTTCGGCAGGAGCCTTTGCGGCATTACCGTTATAATACAGAAGAATTTTACCCGCAACATCCGTGACAGTAAGAATAATGTTATCGTCTTTTAAGGATGCCGGGATAAACAGAGTAATTTTTTTTGCAAACGGATTTGGGCCAACCACTATTTTTTCATGTTCACTTGCAAGTTTAGAAACTGAGGTAGTAGCATTTTGCCGAGAATTTTGACAGTTGTCTTTTATTAATGCTACAGCGGGGTCAATAGCAGTTCTCCAATCGGCGTGGTTACTCCATTTGTGAAACGTATGATGCACACCCGCATTATCTAAAAACACCCCGTACAAAAAAGTACTGTTATCGTTTTGCTTACTAAGCGTAACCGAGTTTAAATTAGCGCCAATCGGAAAAGCAGAATTTGCAGCCATTAATTCATAATCAGAAACTGAAATAAGGGTAACCCCGTCTTCTCCTATTTCCTCACTAAAGTAGCAGGCACCATTTGTACCATCGGTGTATGTAGAATACCAGCTCACATGAAACGATTTGCAATTCTGATTATAGGCGATTCTTGGGCGAAGTTCTTTGGCCTTAATTGGCAGGTTTCCCAACACGCTACCATCCACCACATTTGTAGTTCCTAACGAACTGGTATTATAATCCATGTACCTTACATACACATCGGCTCCGTCAATAGCGTAAGTATAAGCCCAGTTATCAACCGGATAATGATCGGGCGCATCTATGCTGCAATTAACACCGCTCCAAAGGGAGGTTACTGTGTTAATGTCCTGAATGGACGGTGTTATTGACCCCGAAGCACCATTTAAAGTATAAAAATCAAGCATTGTTTGGTAAATATCGTAGGAAGGTGCAGACCAGGGATAATCATAAACAAACTGACAAAGTAATCCCCCTGAAGTAGAATGACTGAATGCCACATCCGGATTCTCCATTCCGCCAGTACCATTCAGGTAAACCGGAGATGTAAACGCTCCCCATAAGCCAGTTAAGGCATACAAGCCATTAGAGGTTTGCCAGGTAATTACAATTCCGTAAAAAAAGTGAGAGTCCATACTTATTCTCGTATAATTGGCCATATTATCAAGCTGTGTGCTTGAAATAAGCGATATAGAGCTAAAAGACCACTTATAAACATCGTAATAATGTCCTGCGGTAGCGCCACTCCCATTTTTATAATAGGACACAACAATCAAATTAGTCCAGCCTCCACCGCTGTTATCAACCATATATCCCACATTAATATCCTGGCAATTGGGATATGAAATTGTTCCTTGTGTATAAGTAACAGAAGGTGTGTTGGGTTGGGTAAAGCGGTAAATTACTTTTTCGTTCACTGAGCTTAGATAAATATCGCCATTAATACCACTAAGGTTGGCACCGCTCCAGGAGTAACAGGATGGAAGATCGCCCTTAGGACTACCAAACGGGTAAATGTTTTCGTAAGCTGTGGGGGTGTTTAATACTTGTGCGTGATTACCAGAAATTCCGATACAAAAAAACACAGAAAGTAAAACCATGCTTTTTTTAAAATTAAATGTTTTTGTTTTCATTATTTTTAGTTTTAACGATTTTGTCAAGATGCCCATCATTCTTCGCAACAGAGCCTTCCCTGATTTCCAACAAATGTATTTTCCAAAAGGTCTTAAAACAATACGCAATTAGCATGATTTTAATAGCTAAATAAGTCGCCCACATCATACAATTGTATGAGAAATTTACACGGCTTGTGTAAACTAATTTTAAGTATGAGGAATTACCAGCGTCAACCAATAGCAGGATTAAAAAAAATTGGCCTTGCGGGCATGCTGCAGCTATTGTGCAGCCGTAGAGTGTTAAGCCTCCGGTTAACCACGTCCAACTGATTTTATAAATTCTATTTAGTTTTTCAAGAAAAAATTCGTGAAACTTGTTCACATTGCGATCCCGGATGCGATTAAAAAAATCGTTCAGCCGTTTTTAGGGATCAATGCCCGGAGCTTAATAAAAATCAGGACCCCAGAGGTGGAAAAAATCCGGGTATCCGAATTTATCCCCAACGGCATACGATTGATTAAATGATACTGATTCCAAAAACAATATGGTCCAATTTCGTTTACACTTATTGTACCATTTGTTTTTAGGATCGGCATAAACCAAATGTCCTAGCACGACACTAAGCACCCAAAAATAATTTAAACATTTGTCTTAATTATTTTTGGATTTGGTATTATACATCTTTCTTTAACTGCACCGTACTCGTATCGGGCGCTTCATTTGCAGCTAAATCTCCGGTTTCATATGTTTTTACCAACAAAAAAAAGAATGAAATTAAAAATGGCCCCATTACCAATCCAATAATTCCGAAAAAAGGAATGCCAATAATAACACCTATAATAGTAATTAAGGGGTGCGTGTCAGCTATTTTTTTCGCAATGTACTGCCTCAAAAAATTGTCGACCAATGTTACTAAAACACCGCCCCATATTACGATGCCAACACCTGAAAAAGTATGTCCCGTAGATAGTTCAATAATAGCCGCGGGAACAAAAATAATAGGCGCCCCTACAACCGGCAGAAAACAAACGAAAACTGAAACAACGCCCCAGAACAAGGGATCAGGAATGCTGAAAATCAGGAACCCTATACCTACGATCAGTCCCTGACAGAGTCCGATTAGCCCCTGGCCAATAATATTAGAAAAAGTAATGTTTTTGAGTTCGATACCAAATTTCAAGCTTTGGGAATGATCAAACGGAAGATATTTTAGCAGAGTGGCTTCAAATGTTTCGTAAGATTTAAGCATAAAAAACAAGGTAAAGTATACAATAATAAGTGCAACAAATATTTTCAATGCCCCACTCACAAATACCGAAAACGCACCGATTGCCCATTTTGAAATATCATTGATCCCGTTCTTTAACATGTCTTTTATGTCGAAGGAAGATCCTGTATAAGTATGCAATTTGTCGGTAATTCCTGCGATAAATTCCGGGTGTTGCTGAAAAACGATAAGCTTATTAATTATCATAATGCTTAAGCCGGTTAGCGGAACAACAATGATTACAAAAGAAAGTACAATAACGGTAACCGCACTCAGAGACTTGCTCCACCCCTTTTTTTTGACCAGATACAAAAACAGTGGTCTGAACAAAGTATAAAGGATAACGGAGGAAAGCAGTGCCGTTAAAATATGAAGCGAGCAGATAAAAAGAAAAATACTTAACACTGCTATTATGATTAGCATTATATTTTTACTCTGAGGTTCAGTGTAGAGGGATTTACCCGGTAATTGGATCATAATTGCATAAGTTTAAAGAGAAAGAATGTCTAACTATTAACGTGTTTTTCAACTCGGTCTGAGCCTATTTTTTTTATCACTTGAGACAAGCTAAATAGCTGCAAGTAAAATTAAGACAATTTTGCTCCTTTTTTAATAGTTTTCATGTACGCACCTTAATTTTCCCAAACCTAAATATTAGCTTTTGCTATTTCCTTTATTAGCTCAGTTCTTATTTCCGTGAATGCGAATATATGGTTTAGTTAATAAAAAAGAAGCCGTCTTTAAAAACCAGGAACTGGAACTTTGAGACAGCCTCTTTAAAATAGTAGCAAGTGGTTATAAACTCTGGATCCACTTAATTACGTCCTCTTTGGTTTTTCCAACCTTTTGCTGAAGACGTCCAATCAGTTCATCGTCTTTGCCTTCTTCATAAGCCAGATCATCATCCGTTAACTCACCGTATTGCTGCTTAATTTTCCCTTTAAGCTCATTCCAGTTTCCTTTTAATTTTAATTTCGTGCTATTCATAATAAATATTTTACTGGTAAGATCGCAACTTTGATGCCACTGAGTCTGGTTTATTAGAAATTATTGGCAATAAGCTTTAAAATCAGTTTATTTTCTATTTAAAATTTACCATCGTGCCTTTATAGCCAGATTTACTCAATAGGGCAAGTTGTTCACTCGACCAAATAGATGAAATTTTTGAAAGGTAATTTTCAATTGTTAACTTAGATTATCAACCCACAAGTTTAAATGCTTTGCAGGATTCTAACCATACAAATATATGCGCTTTTAGTAGCAATGTTTACTTATAAAACTACAATTGCGCAACAAATTTTTTCAGAGTATTCGTTTATTAATTACAGTGTGAATCAGGGTTTGCCTAGCTCAGAAGCTTACGATTTATACCAGGACAAAAAGACCGGAATTTTATGGATAGCTACTGACAGAGGCCTCGTCAGATTCGATGGTTATAAATTTGACACCTATTCAATGGAAGATGGATTAACAGATAATGTAATACTTAAGTTAACACCAGATTTTAATGGGAATATATGGTGCCATACGTTGAACAATAAATTGTGTTATCTCGACACAACGAATCGGATCCGGGAGTTTAAATACAATGCAATATTAAGGAAGAGCATGGAACGATCGGGTTCTGGTGATTTTAGAATTGCTCGTATATTTTTTAGCAAGGATAAAAAACTTAGTGTAGGACCTAATTTTTTTTCCGGGAAAATAGAAATAGACAATAATGGTATGGTAAAATCAGATATTGCACCAATTCGAAACGGATGTAGTGGCTATGTGAATCTAATGGAAGGCACGCCATTTTACTGTTTTTCTGATTCGATACATGTCAATCATAACAGTTATCCCGTAACAGATTTTCAATTTAGTTCCATACAGGCAATTGGACGGAATCTTTTTTTACATACCAATAAGAGTGAGGTTAGTATTTATTGGGGGACTCAATTAAAGCGAAAAATAAAATTAAAGGAATCTGTTCTTTTTTCTGGTAAGTTAAACGACACACTTTTTTGGGTAAGTTATAAAAACGGTGGTGTAAATTTTTTTAACATCAGTGGCAATCAAAAATTTTCCTTTTTCGAAAAGGAAGTAATTACAGATGTATTGCAGGATAACGAGGGGGGCATTTGGTTTTCTTCTATTTCAAACGGACTATATTATTTAAAAAACTTATTGATTAAAGCATACTATTCTTCAGGAAACACCAGGATTTCTTCCATCAGCGGAAATAGGGATAACTTAATTATTGGATACTTTAACGGCAATGTCGCTTTTCTAAATGTAAAAAAAGGCAAATTAGAACTAAGAAACGATTTCGGAAGCAAATCCCCTGTTCAAGTCCAAGCTGGCGCGAACAACAATGTATATGTAGGTTCTGCTAAAGGTGAATTTTCAGGGGTGTTGGATAAATATTTAAAAATTAAAACGCGGATAAATTGTGGGATAACAAAAATAAGTGATAGTCCAAATGCTTTAGAATACTTTTTTTGCTCTTACGATCGCTTCGTTTTCTCAAATGAAAATTCGAACAAAACATATTTAACAAATTACAGACCAAGGGATATGGCCAGGATGGGAAACAGGATTTTACTTGCACGTTCGGATGGCTTGTTCGAATTTAATGAAGGAACTTGTAAGAAAATCAACGAAAAAAAACTTAATTATAGAATTGATGACATGGATACATTCAGAAATGGAATTGTTTGCGCTTCACTTGGTGGCGGTGTTATATTTTATAATAGGGATACCTTGTTCTCTCTGAAAAAGTCTGATGGATTATTGAGCGACCTGTCAACAGAAGTATTTGTCGAAAATGATTCCGTTGTTTGGCTGGCAACATCTTCTGGAGTAAATAAAATTGTTATTAACAGGGCAAACAACTATAAAATATACACGTATACAAATACCGAGGGTTTAATAAGTAACGAAGTAACAGATATTGATATGACAGATAACTATATATGGATCGCGACGAAAAAGGGACTGAATTTTATAGACAAAAAAGAGAAGAGTGGCCAGTCAAAAACAGCACCATTCCTCAATATGGACAAAATATCGGTTAATGGTCTCATCATACAGAACTTGAGCGCCTCCCTGAATCTAAAATTTGATCAGAATAACCTGGAGGTGTTTTATACCGCAGTTTCTTATAGTAGAAACAAAGAATTAATCTATAGATATAAATTAGAAGTGTCAGATCCCACCTGGCATTTAACCGCTAATCGTTCCATTGTCTTTTCATCATTGCCGCCAGGTCAACATAACTTTATCATACAAGCCTCTACCGATAACGTTAACTGGTCAAACGAAAAAAGAATCAACATCAATATAGAAGTTCCTTTTTGGCAAACAAACTGGTTTGCACTGGTTTTGTTTTTTGGTTTTGTTTTTACACTGCTTCTGATTTTCGGTTACCTTATCCGTCAACAAACTCTTAAGGCAAAGGCTTCTGATATGGAACTGAAAGCCTTACGCAGTCAAATGAATTCTCATTTTATATTTAATTCACTTGCTTCGATTCAAAATTTTATATTAAAAGGAAATGTTGCCGATTCCAATAAATACCTCGTTAAATTTTCAAAACTCATAAGAGGTGTTTTAGAAAATTCTAAAGAAGAATTTATTTCCCTTAAAAGAGAAATAGAAACGCTTGGTTTATATATTGAACTTGAAAAACTAAGAGTAAAAGAATTTGAATACGTATTAACTATTGAGCCGGGAATTGATCTTGAAAAAACAAAAATACCTCCATTGTTGTTTCAACCTTTTGTTGAAAATGCCATTTGGCATGGATTTGAGCCATTGTCCGGGAAGGGGATCCTAAAACTGGAAATTACAATACACGAGGGCAAATTGCTTTGTATTATCGAAGACAATGGTGTTGGAATCGACTACCGTGAAAAAACACGATCAAGTTCAGGCAAACTAAAGTCTGCTACACGGTCTTTTGGAACTCAAATTACGTTGGAACGAATTGCCGCTTTAAACAATGAACGCACCTCAGATATTACTATAAAAATTATTGACAAAAGAGAGATAAATACTGAACTAACCGGAACAAAAATAGAAATTGTTTTACCTAAACGGATGCTGGAATGAAAATACTGATTATTGATGATGAAAAAAGACCGGCTGATAATCTGAAAATGATGATCGAAGGTCTGCCTAACAAGGTAACTGCTTTAAACATAGCTCACAGTGCCCTGGAAGGAATGAACCTTATTGAAACCATAAGGCCGGATGTTATTTTTCTGGACATCAGCATGCCTAAACACACCGGATTTGAGCTGCTGGATGCAA
>JAYSYG010000496.1:0-3926 GCA_043716685.1 Sphingobacteriaceae bacterium
CTATCGAAATCACTTCGACATTTTAGCCCTTTACCTGGCAATATCCCGACCGACTTAATAATAAACCCCGTAAAACCGCAGGCCATTCTTGCTAAACTCCAATGCCGGTGCCGGAAACTTAAGAATATTCACTACAGAAAAAATGCCTTTTAAAAGTTTTGATTTTGTTTTTATCCGGGTAAGATCCACATCGAGACTAAAATAAAACCGTCGTTGTCTTTCAATTTTCAGAACGTTTCCATTATTATCTACTGCAACAATACGGTTGGTATATCCACCAAGCATTCCATAAGCACTATATCCAATCGCCACATTCAGCCATTTTGGAAATTTGTTTTGCTTCTTTATAAAAGCAGAGGGGTTCACGCTCAGCCAGTATGTTTGTGCATTGTAATCTTTTAAAAGCTGCGAATACTTATTTTCTCCGAGTAGCGAAGGATTATACTTTGCCAACCCACTTTGTGCATACGAAAATTTTAATTGGATGCGCTGTTGTTTCCAGCAGGCCTCCTGGACAATTGCCATACCACTTCCGATAACATCCGCGAGCTGATCTCCCCAGGAATAACCCCAGCCGCGACTAAAACCATCCATGCATTCTATTGCCGTCATATAAACAAACCCAATACCTCCGCCAATAATTAATTTTTGCTTTTCAGAATAACCCGCCCAATTATACGCCTCCATCATTAAACGCGACATCTGATAAGTTGTAAATGTATGTCCGGCTTTATCCATTTGCAGCCATTCTCCATTATCATTAAAAAAGTGAAATTTGCCAGTGCTGTAATCGCTATACCAGGCCTGGTTTAGAAAAATAAGAGAACCCACAGTTAATACACCGGATGAAGCGCCCAGGATAGTTTTCTTTTTTTTTAAATCACGGTTATCTAACGAATCATTTTGACCCGAAACGACATGGAAAAGAAATACGGATAAAAGAATGAGTGTGACAGCTCTGTGCATCCCCGCAAAGATACTATATTTTAGAAATCATTATAATCTATCAGATCCTCTATCGATTTAAGATTAAGATCCGACTTTTTCTTTTTCGGCGTCAGTGGGATCTGAACATTTCCATTACTGTTTGGATTCAAGGTATTGTTAAGGTCAGTAGCGTCATATAAATTTCTGTTATTGTAATACGATCGCGTTTTACCAAATTTCAGCACGAGACCAAAATTGAAATAAAGAGATGGAGCAACATTCTTTTCATAAAAATATTTGTTGTATGAACCCGCTCTTCGCTTATTTGCATTATCAGAATAAAATGTAATGTTATTTCTTGAACTTAATCCACTGGCGAGGTAGAAATTAAAATGTGAGTTAAATCTGACATCAAATCTTAAGCCTGTATTTATCTCGAAGCGCGTAAAATGGAATGTAGCGGCTGTTTTTCTGAAGTAAAGAGAATCTGCATTTGAGAAATTAAACATACCACCCTGTGGACGAGAATATAAACTGAAAATAACTTTAGAGCCTAAGGGGATATTTATAGTTACGCTTCTGGGAAACTGGATGCTTAAATTTAACTTATCCAGGCGACCAATTCTCAAACCAAGAAAAGGCCAATAGAACTTGTTGCCCCACATAAAAGACTTGACGGCACCCACACGCCAGTTAAACTTATCGCTTACATTATGACTGTAAACAATAGCGCTGGCCATTCTGTAATAGGGTTTCGAAGAAGGATACGTAATATCTCTTGTAACAAATGGCGAAAGATCCACAAACCATACTCCCTTTTTACCTGTATTGTAAATGTAACGCATGCCAATACCAAATTTTATTAGATTGTGTTCATTCAGTCCGCCAAATACTGGCCGAAGTGATAGAAAATTACCTGTGAGCAAAATATGTGAGTTTTGAATAGTACCGTCAGCTATTGTTTTATCTTTTGTAAATAGAGGCGTAAGAAAAGAAAAACTGAATTGTTTGATGCCGTAACTCTTTAAACGCTTGCTTAAAGCATCCGATGTGTCTTTAAAATTCTTTTCAGGTTTGCGGTAAGCATCTACAACAATTACTGTATTAAAATAATGTTTGGCAAGCTTTACCTCTAAACTGTCATACGCATTTTGTGCTTTTATTCCTGGAAATAAAAAAATGAAGCTGCCAAAAACCAGCAATACCAAAGTATTTCTCTTTCCTTTCAAATTACTCGTTCTCCCCTTTTATGCTTTTCATAACTTTTATCCTGAACTCTTCCTCCGCCACATGTAACTTCACCATTTTTTTTGCTCCTATAATTGCCTTCAGGCGCTCACTATATTGTTTATGAATGTCCGCCTCTGCTTGTTTTGACTGAACAAAAAGATAATAGAGTTGTTCAGCTTCCTTATCGCTTAAATTCTCGGACCTGTTCCTGTAACTCTGTCTTAAATTTTTCCGGATAGCTTTTATCTTATCATTATACTCGTTGTATACTGGCCAGAATTTTTCGGCCTCTACGCCCGTAAGTTCAATAGTTTTGTTGATGTAATCCACCCGCAGGGCTTCAACTTTGTCTTTTCCGTTTTGTGAAAAAACAAGTTGCCCCTTAAAGAGTACAAGAAAAATTATAAGTATGCGTAAAGTAAGTTTCATTTTAAATATCGTCCAAAAGATCCTCAGCAGAAATATCATTAAGGCTACTGTCCTTATTATTGTTTATCCGCGTGCCTTTTGAATCTGTACCCTCTAGTTTTTTCTTAAGAGCTGCCGGATCAACAAGCTCGTATAACTCTTCATCATCCAAACGTTCCAGGTTTTTTGTTTTAACAAGATCCTGTTTATCCACGCAGGCAATCGTGCCGCAATCTTCAACCTGAACCGTAGCAAAATAAAAATTATAGATCCACACTCCCATAACGACAAGTACCATTGCAGCCGCTGCGTAGCCTATTCTTCTAGCAAACAAAGAAATTACTTTTGTTTCTTTAGATTTAACTTCAGTGGCCAGGCGGCTTTCATTTCCTGGAAAATAATTTTCCGGAACACTGAAACTATTTTGTTTTTTTAAGGAATTGAGCGAGCAGAAATTTTCTAGTTCATTCTCATTTGCATCTAAAACTTTCGACAGCTCAAGTGCTTTCGACTCTTCAAAATAATTAACCGGAACCGTTAACGGGTTTTTACTTTGTTGGCTTAATAGAATCGGGTACTCACCTAATTCAAGTCTTTGTTCTTTTTTGGAGAAATAATTTTCAGGCACACTAAAACCTGTTATATCTTTAAGCGCAGATAATTTCGGGAATTCCTTATGTTCTTCTTCCCACTCAATTTTATTCATGATCGAAGAAGCCGATTTTTGAAAATAGCCTTCCGGTAAGCCAAAATTTCCTGACTCCCCGTTAAATTGATTATTTTTCTTTTCGTTCTTCACTTTATACTCTTTATAGATGCATTTTCATTCACAAAGTTTAAGCTCCTACTAAAATTTCTTCAATCTTTTTGGCCGCAATGTGATAACTGGCTTTTAGAGCCCCCACTGAGGTTTCCAGGATCTTAGACATTTCTTCGTAAGGCGTTTCATCGTAATACCGCATATTAAAAACCAATCTCTGTTTTTCAGGCAGCGTTAAAATGGCTTGCTGTAACTTCAGCTGAATCTCATCT
Source organism: Sphingobacteriaceae bacterium (assembly GCA_043716685.1). GTDB lineage: Bacteria > Bacteroidota > Bacteroidia > B-17B0 > Aurantibacillaceae > Aurantibacillus. The sequence continues at coordinate 3,598 of JAYSYG010000496.1, forward strand.
CCAGAAAAATAATTGTCGCTTTCCAGATTTTTACTCAACTCATATTCAATAGGGTGAATAGAAGTGGTGTTCTTTTTTTCCTTTTGCCTTAAAAGGGTCAGCGCTTCGTTTGTGGCAATCCTGTAAATCCACGTATAAAGCTGACTTTCTTCTTTAAAATTTTCAAGGCCCTTCCAGATCTTTATAAATGTATTCTGAAGCACATCGTCGCTATCATCGTGACTGATCACTATTTTGCGGATGTGCCAATACAATCGTTGCTGGTATTTTGAGATCAAATGAGTAAGCGCCGCATTCCGTGTTTTTTCATCACGAAACAGGTCCAGAAT
>JAYSYG010000497.1:0-3913 GCA_043716685.1 Sphingobacteriaceae bacterium
GAGAAAGCTGGGCTATTAGAAAACCAATGCACGCTGAAACAGTAAGTGGTAAAGTAAATCTTAAAAAGATTAAAGAAAAACCAGTTGTAATTACAAGCATTTTAGAACAAATAGACCTTGTTGTAGATAAAGAAATTCGCGAAAAATTATTTACAATAGTCAAAACTTTTGAAAATGATTCAACCAAAATTAAAAAACACCTAAAAGACAATCCTATAAAAAGAAATGATGAAATCATTGATAAAGTATTAATCTATGAAACTATTACTGCTTCTGCTACAAGGAAAAGCCTCGACAGTTCTTTTGATGAAGATAAAATAAGTAAGATAACCGATACAGGAATTCAAAAAATATTGAGTAAGCACTTAAGCCAAGATATTTATCAAAATGCAAAAGACGATAAAGGAAAAAAATTGCTCCCTCATGAGCTAGCTTTTTCCGAAGATGGATTAGATAAACTAAATGAAAACATTAAATTATTGAACAACGGTAAAGAACACAAACCCATAAAAAAAATAAGGATTTTTGAAGAAGGTAGTAAATTCAATCTTGGCAGCACAGGAAATAAAAAAGATAAATATGTGGAAGCTGCAAAAGGAACAAATTTATTCTTTGCAATATACCAGGCAAAAGGCAAACGTAATTACTCCTCTATTCCCTTCAATGAAGTAATAGAAAGCCAAAAGCAAAGTGCTCAATTAAAACAAAAACCTAAATCAGTACCTGATAAATATATTGATGAAAAAACAAAACAGGAATTTCCATTATTATTTCATCTTTCACCGAATGATATAGTCTATCTGCCTACGAAGGATGAAATGGAAAATTCAAATTCTATTAGTTTTGAAAAACTTAACAAGGATCGAGTAAATAGAATTTACAAAGTAGTAAGTTTTTCAGGTAATCAATGCTTTTTTGTAAGAAATGATATTGCAACAACAATTGTAAATAAAATAGAATTTTCTGCGTTAAATAAAATGGAAAAATCACTTGATGAAAACGGTGTGATGATAAAAGAATTTTGCTGGAAATTAGAATTAGATAGATTAGGTAAAATTAAAAGAGTATATAAATGATCAAACCCACCTATCCTTCTGAAAACCCGCGTATATATGTTTAAACAAATAGTAGAATAAAAGTCAATGCCAAACAAAACCGAAATATTAACTCCCGACTCCACATACCACTTGTATAACCGTGCAAATGGGAGCGAAAGTCTGTTTTTATCTGCCGAGAATTACCGGTATTTCCTACAGCAATACCAGGTATACGTTTCACCTATGGCAGATACCTTTTGCTATTGTTTGATGCCCAATCATTTTCATTTTTTGATCCGGATAAAGTCTGAAAAAGAATTGACAGTTTTATTTAATGAAGCGCAAAGGCAGAGCGCAACCCTTCAAGGGTTTAAAACCCTTGAAGGGTTGGACAGGCAAGAAGCGCTTTCAAAGCTTATTAACCAGCAATTCTCCCATTTTTTTAACGGGTACACCCAGGCCTTCAATAAACAAACCAAACGCAAAGGCAGCCTCTTCATGCATCCTTTCAAAAGAAAACGGATAACGAATACAACTTATTTAAGACAAGTCGTTTTATACATTCATCAGAACCCTTTAGAAGCGAAACTGTGCACTAAACTCGAAAACTGGCCTTATTCTTCTTATCCTATCTTGCTATCAGATAAAAGCACTTTCCTGCAACGTGAAGAAGCGGTTGGTTGGTTTGAAGATAAAATTAATTTTATCCAGATTCATTCCAGTATTACTGAACCAAAAATAATTAACCAGGTTACACATGATTAAACGCACCCTCTACTTCGGCAACCCGGCCTATCTCCGCTTAAAAGACAAACAGCTGAGCATAGAAAGCATTATAGAGGGCGAAACCAAAATCGCTACGGTGCCGGTAGAAGATATCGGGATCATGGTATTGGATCACCCACAAATTACCATTACCAGTGGGCTGATTCAGGAATTACAGGAACAGAACGTAGCCTTGATAACCTGCGACTGGAAACACATGCCACAAAGCTTATTATTACCCATTGAAGGAAATAAGACACAAAGAGAACGTTACACCGCACAAGTAGAAGCGACAGAACCGTTAAAGAAACAACTATGGCAGCAAACTATTACCCAAAAGATAAAAAACCAGTCTGCTATTCTCACTATTTTTTTTCTCAATTCAGATTACCTGGTTCCTTTATATAAAAATGTAAAAAGCGGTGACAGCGATAATTGCGAAGCCACTGCGGCAGCTTATTACTGGAAAACCTTTATGGGACATATTAATGGCTTTCGCCGCGAAAAAGAAGGTCCGCCACCAAATAACTATTTAAATTACGGATACACTATTTTACGCGGAACAATGGCCCGGAGTATCGTTTGTGCCGGTCTTCTCCCTACCCTGGGCATCTGGCACCGCAACAGATATAATGCCTATTCTCTTGCAGATGATCTGATGGAACCTTACCGGCCTTATGTAGATGAGATCGTTTATAAAATGATGGATGAATTGGGCCTTGTTGAAACTCTTGAAAAAGAACATAAAAAAATACTGCTCAGTATTCCTGCCATTGATGTTACTATTGGTGGTGAAACCAGCCCATTGATGGTGGCCACTCAAAGAACTGCGGTGAGTCTGGTAAAGTGTTTTATGGGGGAACAAAGGAAATTGCTATATCCTGAAATATGATAATAAATACCGAACGTCTAAATGCTTACAGGGTTATGTGGACACTCGTGATGTATGATCTACCAACGGAAACAAAAAAGGACCGTAAAATGGCTGCCCGGTTCCGGAAAGAATTGATGCAGGACGGCTTCAGTATGTTCCAGTTCAGTATGTACGTTCGTCATAGCGCCAGTTCTGAAAATGCAGATGTGCATAAGAACAGGGTAAAAGGAATCTTGCCGGAACATGGTAAAGTGGGCATCTTACAGATCACTGATAAACAATTTGGACAGATCGAGCTTTTTTATGGGGCTAAAGCACAGGAATTACCGGAAATACCTCAGCAGTTGGAGCTTTTTTAATAACTACTGTCCACAATCTTAGTTATGTCTGGTAATTTATTCCGAAGATACTTTGGGTAATTTGAAAGAATTTTTACCTTGCCTTTTGACATGGTAAGGATAGAACCTGGTGGAGAATCGTAGGTACTTGTATCAAACAGTTCAATGCTATCAAAATCCTTGTAGTATTTATTTAAAAAGTGGTAACCCAGTTGATACCGTTCTTCTACTTCATGATCCGGAACAAAATGACCTTTATTTTGATACCTGATCTGAACCCTCCGCCTGGCCTCTTCAATTGAATCGAGACAGAAATAAAACAATTTCAAACTATAACCGTGTTGTTTAAAAAGATCTGGCCAGTACATAGGTTCAGAATGAAAATTGGTTTCGTAACAAAAATCATACGTGTTGAGGATAGCATTTTTAATAGAATCTTCCAAGCGCTCGAAAGCAAGATTACGCGCTATTGTTTCCCGAAGCTCGGAGTCAGGTTTAGAATTGTAAATTTTCAAAAAACACTTATCAGAATCAAAGGGAATGATCGACCCCGACATTAACGACCCAGAGAAGGTTGATTTTCCGGATCCATTACAACCAGCCACTACTATTAGTTGCGGAATTTGTTTATTCACTAAAAAAGGGGGAATTTTTCGGCTCGGGAGTTAAGTTACCCGATGCCAGCTTTTCTTCATAAACCTTAACCTGGCGATGTACTTCTGGCATAGCCGTTTCAAATTTTTCCCTGATCAATTTTAGGTATTGAATTTTAGTATCGGACACTGTATTATTTTCACTATGATCCATGAAAACCAAATAAAATTAGATTATACAAATTTATGAAAATTGTTAAAAGATATAGAAAATCGGGCCTTATTTAACAATTTAAAAGGCTCATA
>JAYSYG010000498.1:0-3913 GCA_043716685.1 Sphingobacteriaceae bacterium
CGAAAAGGTATTTATAAAATTTGGACTGATGAAGATGACGGTGGGGATGGAGAATTTGGTGATTGCAGAAGATTAGCTTCGACAAGCTCAGCTACCAAATTCGACACGCTCAGCTACCCGGTGGCTGAGCGTGTCGAAGCCCCGGTTGTAGGAGCCGGCATTAATGGAGGGTGGTTTCGATAAACTCAACCACCTTACTTGCAAACTTTCGAAAAGTTTACCGTAGCCGTTAACTTTCCAAAGTTACAGTACTAAACCTTAAAATTACAAATCACATTATAAGGACAATATTCGTGTGTCTTCTCATCATCCGTTTGAAGAAACGGGATTTTCTGATCAAAAACAGATTCGATAAAGTGTTTTAATTCATTTTCAAAATCGTAAAAAAACTGGTCGCTGAAAGGGAAAGGTTTTTTATCTGTATCAAGAATATACTTTGGTTCTTCCAGGAAGACTTTAAATGGTACAATGCAAGGCATAAGCTTTTCCGGAGCAGCAGTATTGTTTTTATAAAGTAACCAGGCATAAATAACCAGTTGGAATTGTTTGTTGTAATTTTTATCCTGAAATAATTTCTCGAAGCAATCGAAAACAAATTTATCCGTGTCTTTAACCGAACTTTTATAATCCGTTATGCGGACCTGGCCCCGGAAACCGTCCACGCGGTCAATTTTCCCTTTAATATAAAATCTCCTGTTTTGCCCATCAACAGTTACATCTAACGGAGCAGAAAATTCTTTTTCAAGACTGTGTAAGGAAAGAACATGATTTTGAGCCGTTAAAGTGTTTATGAACTTAATATCGTTGTTTACCAGTTTTTTGACATATACTTTTATTACTTCCTGCTGAAGAATACTTTTTCCAACGGGTTCATTGTTGTCAAAAAAAGAAATGAAACTTTCAGCTACTGCTTCATCCGCTATTTTTAATTTTTCAGCGAGTGCAGCAGCTGTAATTATTTTTCCGGTAAAGTCTTTATAAAGTTTTTCAAGACTTAAGTGAAGAATAGAACCGAAGGTATTTGCTTCCGCACTTTCTTCTACTTCTTTGGTTTCCTTTAAATGTGCGCCGTAACGAAAATAAAATTTCAACGGACATTCCTTGTATGAGATCAGGCCGGAAGGAGATAAGCCTCCATACTCGCCATCACTTGAGGCTTTTTCGAGGATGCTTTTCAATACATCGCCATTTTTGTGGATTGTAATTGTATTTGGTAGTTCCTCAGGGAAATTTTTATAAGACGCAACTTCTTCAACTATATTAATTTCGGAGTTATAATGTTTCATCTCCAGCTGAAGCTGAGTAACAAACCTGCTTTTTTCACCTTTACCAAACGTATCGGTCTCGCTATCGTAGGTAATCGTAATGTCTTTTGCTTTTTGTAAAAGACGGTAAAAGTGGTAGGCATAAATAGCATCTTTCTCAAGATATAAGGGCAGGCCAAAAGCACGTTTCAGGTCATTCGGAATAAAAGAATTGATGGATTTGCCAGAGGGCAGCACACCTTCATTTACATTTACTAAAATAATATGATCAAAATCAAGGGTACGGGTTTCTAAAACCCCCATGATCTGTAAGCCTCTCAATGGTTCACCAATAAAGGGCGCTGTTGAATTTCCGACAACCTGTGTATACAATTGTTTGAAAGACAGGATATCGTTAAAATGCGGATAACGCGACAGAATCTCATTCAGGCGGTTAAAGTTTTTCAGGATGATCTGCAGGTATTCCAGCTCTAAATTATTCTGGTTACTGCTTTGTTGTTCTGAAAAGTAACCGATGCTGGTTTTTAAAATTTCCAGGATCATGGCACAGAGATCCATGATTGAGCTTGCGGGGTGCAACATGGATCGGAGTGCAGGATAACTCTCGTCCAATAATTGCTGCAGATTTTTTTGTGAGACAAAAGAAATATTACGCGTAACAAGTTGGTTAATAACAGAAGGCAGGTTTAACCTAAGACCTTTGGCTTTTGCAAAATATAAAAATAAAGGCTGGCGGAATAAACCTACCAGGTCGCTATGATAAATTGTTTTGTAGGCTTTCTTTTGTTTTTCGAAGTTTACCTGGATCGTGATAAGGAGTTCTATGAAACCGTACGTAGAAGTGTATCGCAGCGGATACTCCATGGTTATATTCACATGTTCTATACCCGCCGGTAATTGCTGGAGGACGGGCCAGAGAAGTTTTTCGTTCGCAAGTACAACGGCAACAGTACCCAAAGGAATTCCCTTGTTAATAAAACGCTGCAATGTTTGTTTTACCACCTGTGCCTGACCGATCTGTTTCGGTACAGAAATTATTTTAATGTCTTTTTTCTCTTTAAAGTTATCCTGGATAAAAAGTGGCTCCCGTTCTTTGAAGAGCTCAAAATTATTCCTGAGAAACAATCCCGCTTCCTGGTTGGGGTTGTTTAAATAATAGAGGTCGGCATCCCATAGCAGGTCGGCTTTTTTCTGTTCAAAGAGCTTGTGAAAAATCTTTAGCTCGGCCGCGTTAAGGGCGTTAAATCCACAAAAGAGAATTTTTTCAAACTGGTTAATAAATGTATTTTTATCCTGGTTAAGAACAGCGTATTTGTAGGCAAGCCCCTGGTACGCCCATTTGTTGGCCAGGAGAAAGGCAGAAAAGTGTTTGTAAATAGCGCCCAGGCTATTCATAAATTGTAAATAATTGGTCTGGTATTCGCTCAGATTTTCCTCGCCAAGGCTCCAGTTCTCAATCACTTTAATATCTTTAAGATTTTCATAAAGCTGTTCAGAATCGGCGAGATACCGGTCAATTTCATTAAAGTCCTGAAGTATCAGCTGACCCCATTTCGCAAAGCTGTCAAAGGTTTCTGCGTTTGTCCCGTAACATATCTTGTAACTTTGGTATAAATGACAAACAAGATCAATCTCCTCCAGGGTTTTTAGCTCACTCAGTTCGGTGATCAATTCTTCAGCACTGATAATGGTTGGCAGCCAGATCGTTTTTCCAAATGCCCTGGCAAGATGATTTTTTAAAAAGAGCGCCCCACGTTTGTTCGGCAAAACAATGCAGAGTTTTTCTACATTATCTTTGTATCTTTCGTGAATATATTCCGCGACGGATTCCAGAAACGCTTTTGCCATGAGGTTTGAAGATATACACTTTCCCGTATACAGAAAGTATAAAAACAATAAGAGTTATTTTAAAATTATACACCCCCGTTTATTTGAAGAAATTCAGATAATAGGAAGTAAAAAAGTAGTGAAGCAGATTGAAGTAAAGTTATTCCCGGAAGTTCTTTTTGTGAAGGACCTTGTTTTCAACTATCATGAGATGGCGGATGAAATCAGCGAAGAAGTATACCTGGAAATTAGAACACATACCTAGTGTCATGTCAATCAAAGCAGTCGCAATAAACTCTGACAGGGTTACGGTATCGTTAGGAAACCCTGTCAAAGTGAACCGACAAAGTGTAGTTGACACTAGTTTACAGGATATTTTTAATTCAACACTTCCTTAAATGTGTTTCCCTGCGACAGATCGCCGGTTTCAAATCCTTTTTTAAACCAGTAAGCCCGTTGCGTAGATGTACCATGTGTAAAAGCGTCCGGCACGACCCTACCAGTACTCATTTTTTGCAGCCGGTCATCCCCAATCGCGGTTGCCGCATTCAGAGCTTCTTCCAGGTCACCCTGTTCCATCACATGTTTCATTTGCTGGTCGTAATGCGCCCATACACCCGCATAAAAATCGGCCTGAAGCTCAAGCGCAACAGATAATTTATTTGCATCTTTTTCGGACGTATTTTGCTGAGCGGCGTGAATCTTTTCACTGGTTCCCAATAAGTATTGAATATGATGTCCAACCTCGTGAGCTATTACGTATGCATTGGCGAAGTCACCTGCTGCGCCGAAACGGTTTTTGAGTTCATTAAAAAATGAAA
>JAYSYG010000499.1:0-3912 GCA_043716685.1 Sphingobacteriaceae bacterium
GCAAATACTTATTCCCCAGGCGATGTGATCCATTTTGAATATCCGGTTGAGGATACACTTTTAACCCGCACATTTTTCTTCCAGCGTCTGGTTGCTCTACCCGGAGATACGTTTGAGATTTCTGATAAACGCGTTTACCGTAACGGAACTGAATTGCATGATACTACAACTATAAAACACAATTACTTCATACAGACCAAGGATAAAAAACCACAATTGGTTTTTAAACTGTACTACGGACTAACAGAAGGCGGGCAGGTATCGGATGAATTTGATTATTGTTATTCGCTCACACAGGAAGAATGTGAGAAGCTGAGAAAAGATTCCGTAATAAAAAGTGTTACTCTTAAAACCGAGAAAAAAAATAATTTTGACGAAACCTGTTTTCCCTCCAACCTTAATTATAAATGGAATATGGACCATTATGGCAAACTTTATATTCCTAAAATAAACGACACTCTGCGACTGGACAGCATTAACATTAAGCTTTATTCTGACCTGATTCATCACCACGAAAAAAACAACCTGGAAATAAAGCAGGACAGCATTTTAATTAACGGAAACCTTACTTCCTACTACGTGGTGAAGAAGAATTATTATTTTGTACTCGGCGATAACCGTGATAACGCAAACGACTCCCGCTCCTGGGGATTTTTACCGGAAAATTGTATTATCGGCAAGGTTGTTGCAACTGTAAGAAGACTGAAATGAAAGCTATCCTGAGTACTGCTTACTGGCCCAATCTGCATTATTTTTATTACCTGTTAAATTCAGAAACAGTTTACGTAGAACAGTTTGAACACTATCAAAAACAGAGTTTCCGGAACAGGACACAGATCTTATCAGCGAACGGACCTTTGGATCTTTCTATTCCCGTAAAGAAAAAAGCAATCAAAGAACTTACAAAAGATATTGAGATCTCTTACTCGGAAAACTGGCAAATGAATCACTGGCGTGCAATTACAAGCGCCTATAAAAATTCACCTTACTTTGAGCATTTTGAAGGAGAGATAGAAAATCTATACTTTCAAAAACATGAGTTTTTGATGGAGTTCAATTTATTACAACTTCAAGCTGTGCTGAAGATCTTAAAAATTAAAAAAGAGATCAAGCTGACCTTAGACTATGAAAAAAAGCCCGCCGATATTCTGGACCTCAGGGAAATTATTCACCCAAAAGCAGATTACAAAGAAGATACCCGTACGCTTGAAATCCTTGCAAAACCTTATTACCAGACCTTTGAGAGTAAGTTTGAGTTTGTGCCGAATCTTAGTATTCTTGATTTACTTTTTAATAATGGCCTTGAGACGTTGGATTATTTGAAAGTATGACACAGCTAAAATAAATAAAAATCCTTCGGTTAATTTCGTAGATGTAGGAGTGTTTACAAGCGAATTGCAGTACTATCATTTTTTAAGTGTGTATTCTAAAAAAGTCCGGTTCCCAACTTTATCTATAACTTCTAATTTAAATTGCAGAAGTCCCATTGGTGTTTCTTCGTCGAAATAATAAGTAAGCAGATTTTCTTTAGCATCGTATTCAGAAAGAACCCAGGTGTTATTGAGCCAGAGATTATACTTTCCTATGCCGCTTACGTTATCTGTAATTCTAAAAGAAAAAGCATCCATTTGCCAGGCTTCCTTTAATTTATGTTCAGAATACTCTATTTTAATTTTGGGAGGGAGCGTATCAATAATGAGGCGATGGTTCCCGAATTCTTTAATTTCATAAAAAACAGAATCGTTACGGTTTAACGGAAGTGCCATTGTTGAATTTTTTAAAAGAAGCTTTTCCCGATTTTCCCAAAACCGATCGGGTACCTTAAATCCAATGGTTACAGCTTGTTTTAAATTGACCTCCGGCAATATACTTAGTTTATCCTCAGTTTCAATAGCATTGTCAACTAACAAAGGCGTTGAATAAAAAAGTGTTTTAGCCGGGATATACACTTGCAGTCCGTTTTTATCGCGTTTAAAATCCTCGGCACAATTAACGTTCCAATCACCCGGGGACTCGCGAGGTTTATAAGCATTCACTTTTTTAGCTTTCAGATAAAATTGAAGCGGTGCGGTATTTCCCGATTCGTCCGCCACCACTAATTTTACTTTATGAAAAACACGATCATCAAGGAACAGCCTTCCTTTATTTGTGCATTTTCCAAAAAAACCTTCGGGGTAAAGCGTAGGTAAAAAACATTTCTGGAATTTGTTCTTTCCGGCAACTTCACTGAATTCGTTTATAAAACGCGATTCGGAAAAGGAAATGTTATTGAGTTGATGAACATACACCAAACTATCATCCACATAAATACGCGCCGCATAAATATTATTCGGATTTCCGTTAGGATAACACCTGTCTAATCCTGAAAAGGCAAGACCAACAATAGATTGATCAAGTACCATGTGATCGTTCTCAAGAATAAGACTATCGCCCTTTCCTCTTTTAATCTTGTGGGCATTCATAAACCTGGGAGCAGAAGTATCTGATAAATTATAAAATCCTATCGCATGAATTTCAGGTGAAGTGCGGTCCCCCAACCTGTAAAAGCCCAGCGGGTTCAAGGGGATTTCAAGCAGTCCGTCACGTATCTCGAAGTGAAGGTGCGGCCCGGTAGAGCCCCCTGTATTTCCTGAAAGGCCGATAATCTCATTTTTACGGACGTACATGGTCCTTGGCATCGGTATAAAATCGATCTCAAAATTTTGAGTGATATACTGATTTTCTTTTGCCTTATTTGCAATTTTAAGACTAAACGCATTTAAATGAGCATACACGCTCACTTTACCGCCCGGATGTGTAATATACACGCATTTGCCATAACCATAAGGACTCACACGAATCCGGGATACATATCCTTCCTCAATGCAATAAATCGGGAGATTAATTTTTCCACTAGTTGAAAAATCCATCCCGGCATGAAAATGATTTGGTCTTAATTCACCATAGTTAGCTGTAATTACAAAGGGAGAGTCGATAGGCCATATATAATTAAATGGACCTTGGGATAAAACCGATACAGAAAAAAAAAGCAGGATACCTGTGAGCAGCCTGCATATAAACAAATATTTTCTGTTGTAAGATTGCAGCACAATTATGTTTTTAAGATGATACTGTATTTCCCGAAACAGGGTTAGGATTTTTTTCTTTCAGTTCCTTTTCAGTGACTTTATCGAAAAAACAAGCGAAGAAAACAAAAAACAATACACCGGCAGATGTTTGGAGCATACTTTCCACCATAAAATTTAAAATAATAAGCAGGGAGAAAATACATAACAAAAAATGCCTCTGTTTTACCCCCTTAAAAAAAGAACCGAAAGTCATCAGGATCAACAATAAGAAACCAACAAGACCCATACCTATAAAGGTTTGAAAAAATTGATTATGTGCATTAAAGCGGTGATCGTAAGCCCCTGTTAAACCATTCCTTTTGTAAGCATCTCTTAATTTGTCATTCGCGTCGCCCACTCCAGTCCCAAAAATAAAATTGTCGTGTACCAGGATTATAGACTCTTTCCAGATAAGAATTCGTACGGTAGTACTTTCTGAAGATGTTTTATCAATGTTTTCAAGAGAAGTCGCATTTAGTGACTTAAAGCGGTTGAAAGGCTCCGGGAAAATTTTAACAGATCCAAAAATCAAGAGCAGAAGAATTATAAGGAGAATAACACTCTTCTTTATATTGAGTTTCTCCTTAAACCTATAAGCGAGAAGAAGTGGCATGCAAATAAAGAAGCTGATCAGTCCTAGTTTTGAAGAACATAAAAAAATGGAAGTTATAAAAATAGAAACAAAAAAATAAGAACTGTAAATCACACTTTTTTGCGTTTTAAACCAATCGTTATAAAAAACAACAACAAATACAATAGCCATTATCAGGTACATAGCAAAATAAGAGGCATGAATGAAATCGGA
>JAYSYG010000500.1:0-3911 GCA_043716685.1 Sphingobacteriaceae bacterium
TTAGGCGCTCAAATGCAACAACCTCTTGCAGTGGCTGTAATTGGAGGCTTTATGGCAGGCCTGCCTCTTCTTTTATTCGTGTTTCCAAGTTTAATGAGAATAATATATAAAAATGTAAAATGAACTTCAGAATTGCTTTAGAATTCTGTTGTAATTTTAACGTATAAATTCAATTTAATATATAGAAAAATGAAAACAATGATCGTAACACTTGCATTGTGCTTTGGACTCAGTAGTTTTGCAAATGCACAAGAATTAAAGGAATCCGATGTGCCGGTAAACGTAAAAAATGCATTTGCCAAAAAGTATCCCGGAGTAAAAGCAAAATGGGAAAAGGAAGGAGCGGACTTTGAAGCGGAGTTTGACTGGAACAAAGTAGAGTCTTCTGCAATTTTTGATGCAAACGGATTGTTTAAAGAGCTTGAGCAGGAAATTAAAATATCCGCTTTGCCAATGGGTGTTGTAGAATATTGCAATAAAAACTTTGCCGGTTATAAACTAAACGAAGCAGAAAAAATAACGGACGCCTCCGGAAAAATTATGTACGAAGCCGAAATGAAAAAAGGTAAAGAAAGTATGGATGTAGTTTTTGATCAGAATGGGACTTTCATAAAAAAAGGTGAGCCGGAAACAAAGGATAATGACAGGGATTAAACTAAAAAAGAGATTATTAAAAAAAGGCGTCTTTATGGCGCCTTTTTAACCCTAACGATTGAAAAAGACAAAGTCTGCGATGTAAATGTTGTAGTGTTCCCGGAAAATAGGCTTCTACAGTCTAATTGCGGTTTAATTTATAATGCAGGTGTTGAATTTTTTAGCTGGAACAAAATTCGCAGTTGTCATCACCGCTGGGGTTAGCCATTTCAGTTAGTTTTTTCCGGGCCTCCACTTCAATTTGCTCAGGAGTCCAATCGGGGTTCGCAATTTTTATTAAGGATTTAATAAAATTGCTGTTTGGCAGTGGTGTTTGTGTGTTTGACATAGTTTCAGGCTACAAGTTCTTTAACGGATAATAAATTCAGCTGGCCTAAATGATAGCTTTGATGATTGGTGCGGCTCAACAACACATTTAATTTGTTACGCAGCGGATCTTTTGCAAAGTCTTCTGTGGAAACAGCGGTATGCTTTTCTAACCAGTCGTTAATGGTCATTTTACTAAAATGAGTTGTAAGCACAGTATTGAGAGATTCCCATTTTGTTTTTAATTCTTGCACCGATGCATTGATCTCAAAAGATCTGTCAGGATTACCGCTAAAAACTTCTACCTCAGGGAACAATTTTTCACCGAGCCCGAATAAAGGAATCATAGCATCGTTGGTTGCAATAAGGTGTCCGAGGAGATAAATAGCCCGGTTACGCCCTGGAGCTACCTCTTTTAAATATTCCTGGTCAGGATATTTATAAAAAAAATCGCTGAACGCCTTATTACGCGACGTCCAGGTAATAACCACCTGTTTGATGATTTGTTCTGTAGTAGTTGATTGGTCTTTCATGTATTTAGAGTTTAAGTGAATAACGCGGTTAGAATTTGTAATTTATCTGAATGGTGTGGAAACATGTATGGAAAGCGTTTTAAAACACAGTACGTTCTCTGCTACTTAGCGACAAGCCTTTAAATTCTGCATTACACTGCAACACATTTAATTTAAATCCAGTAAACTTCACCAAATACCGACCAGGGTTTTTCACGGCTGACCGTTTTAGAAGAAGTAAACCGTTCAGGAAGTTTGATTTCAGGTTTTAAGGCTGGTTTCGGAGCCTGCATACCTGCACTACAGAAATGTGGGAGTCCTGCGCAGAATTGATCTTTTGTATTTTCCATGTCTTTCTTTTTTTAAGATTTCATTTTAATCTACTTATTTAAATGTATCGATGTATTTAGTCAAAAAAAAGCAGTTGTAATTCTCTGCTTTTTTTCCTTCACGAAGGACGTCAATTTATCGATACATTCAAAAGTATCGATGTATAATTTTGGTTTTTTTAACACCATACCGGATAGGTAGGCTTTAAACTTCGTATTGGTTCAGGAATTTGATATACGCACCCAACACTTCTTTATTAATCTGGTAACTAGCGTGGCGCCCGTCTTTTTCAGCGATCAGCAAGTCTGCATCCACAAGTTGTTTGAGGTGGTGAGAAATAGTGGATTGGGCAAGATCGACTGTTTCAACAATAGAAGTACACTGGCAGGGATTTTTTTGTCTTTTGATCATGTCCATCATTTTTAAACGGAACGGATCTCCTAGTGCTTTTGATATTTTTTCTATCTTTTTTAAGTCCAGCTTGGTATTCATAACACAAATGTATCGATTTATTTCGATATATAACTGTTATAAATTCTAAAAACTATTCTCTTCAAAAAGGCTGTAAAAGCCTGATATCTGCATTTCTCTGCTTAAATTCACCTGCTGATCAGTATGCATACACTACAACAATTATACTCGGATGAACTCAAAGGCGCAAAACACATAAAGTTGTCGTGTGGCCTTACCGAATTTCCTGAAGAACTATTTTCTCTTGCGGAAAGTCTCGAGGTGCTTGACTTTTCAGTAAACCAACTCTCAAAACTTCCCGATGATTTTGGCCGTTTTTCAAAATTAAAAATCTGTTTTTTCTCAGAGAATCTTTTTACAGAGTTGCCGGCTGCATTATCGGGCTGTAGCAACCTTAGCATGGTGGGATTCAAATCTAATCAAATTGAGTTTATTCCTGAAAATTCTTTACCGGAAAAATTACGCTGGCTCATTCTCACCAACAATAAAATAAAAGAACTGCCTAAAACTATTGGAAATTGTTACCTCTTGCAAAAAGCGGCATTTGCTGGCAATCTATTGCAGAACCTGCCTTTGGAAATGGCGCAGTGCAGGAACCTGGAGCTACTCCGTATTTCCGCAAATCAATTAAACGAAGTACCTGAATGGCTTCTTGATCTTCCAAAGCTTGCATGGTTAGCCTTTGCGGGAAATCCTTTTAGTCATAAACCTCTTGAACCCGCCCAACTGAAGGAGGTGAATTGGCATGAATTCGAAGTAGCGCAGCAACTGGGAGAGGGCGCTTCAGGAAATATATATAAGGCGCTTTGGGACAAAAAGCTAGGTTCTGTAGAAGTTGCGATTAAAGTTTTTAAAGGGGAAGTCACCAGCGATGGTTTCCCCGAAGATGAAATGTTTGCTTCCATTGCTGCAGGTGCGAATGAAGGTTTAGTAAAACTATTGGGTAAAATAAAAGATCATCCGCAACAAAAGCAAGGATTGATTATGGATCTGATACCACCCGCTTTTTATAATCTTGGTATGCCTCCAAGTTTTGAGACCTGTAGTCGGGATACATTTAAACCCGGAACAGTATTTACAGGCAAACAAATTTTAACGATTGCTATTGCAATTTCCTCTGCAATGAATCATTTGCATGATAGAGGAATAGCACATGGCGACCTGTATGCCCATAATATTTTAGTGGACCAGGAATCCAACACTTTGATAAGTGATTTTGGTGCAGCATCTTTTTACAAACCAGGAAGCCCTCAGTCTAAAAGAATTGAGCAAATTGAAAGCCGGGCGTTTGGGTGTCTCCTGGATGATCTTCTAACACACATTGCACCTTGTGAAAAAGAACGCACAGGTGTAAAGGAATTGTTTGCGCTTAAAGAAGATCTTATGCAGGAAAATGTTTCGGTGCGACCGGTTTTTGATTTAATTTTGAAGCGTTTAAAGGAAATATAAATTGTATGGCAAGAATAGAAATTTATACTAGTAAAAGAACTGTATAACTTTTGAGGGCAGGGGTTGAAAATAATTAGGATTAACAAACACCAGCTATAAAATATAAAACCAGATTATTTTTTATTCTTCTTAGCTTCTTTCTTAAAATATCTGCGTAATAAAAAGCTATGCTGTGCGGCTTCAAGATCT
>JAYSYG010000006.1:0-2622 GCA_043716685.1 Sphingobacteriaceae bacterium
TGGCAAAGCAAATAACGGAGGTGCAAACGAAATACGAAACCGAAAAGAAAGAAAAGGAAAACCTCGACTTAAAAAGAAAGAACCAACTTCAGGTTTTGACGATTAAAAGCGAGACTGAAAAAAGAAAAAACCAACTTCTTATTAGTTTAACACTTATTGTTTTTACTATTCTCATTGCCTATTTTTTATACTACCGTCGCAAATTAAAGCAGGAAGCGTTGTTAGCCCAGGAGGTAGCCAACCAGGAGAAATTGCGCTTCAGGGCTATTATTGAAGCAGAAGAAAAGGAACGCTCACGCATTGCGCAAGATCTTCATGACGGGCTGGGACAAATGCTCGCTGCTTCGCGAATGCATGTGATTGCACTGCAAAACTCGGTGGCTGAAAAAGAAAAACCATTTGCGCAAAAGGCACTCGAAATTCTTAACGATGCTTATTTAGAAGTGCGCAGCATCTCTCACAACATGATGCCGAATGCATTGATAAGACTTGGCCTGATACCTGCCATTAAAGAGCTTGTAAGCAATATCAATGCGGCACAGACGATCATTATAGATTTTTCAACAAATGTGGAAGCCTCCTTGGGAAAACCTATGGACATTACGATCTACCGGATCGTGCAGGAAGTTTTGAATAACATGATCAAACACGCGCAGGCCGACCATATTATTATGGAAATTAATAAGAAAGATGACAATTTAAATATCAGTATCAGCGATAATGGTATAGGCTTTGATCCCGGTTTGCTAAAGGAGAGCAAAGGCCTTGGCTGGAAGGGAATTTATTCCAGGGTGTCTATGCTGGACGGAACAATAAAGCTTGATTCCATTTTAAAAGAAGGAACAATTATTTATATTAATCTTAAGTTAAAAAAAGAATAAAGCATGCTGAAACGCTTTAAGTATTATTTTCTTTTTTTGTCTGCAGTTTTCTTTTTTTTGCACTGTACCAATCCTCCTGAAAAAAAACACGATAGCAAAATAAACTGGAGTGAGCATATTGCACCCATTGTTTTTAAGAATTGCACACCCTGTCACAGACCCGGAGAAAGCGGCCCGTTTAATTTACTCAGTTACGCAGATGCGGTAAAAAAAGCGAAGCTTATAAAATTTGTAACGCAGACAGGGTATATGCCCCCCTGGCCGGCCGATGCTGGTTATTCGCATTTCATAGGCGAGAAAGTTTTAAGCAAAACGGAAATAGAAAGTATTAAAGTTTGGGTGGATGCAGAAATGCCGCGTGGAGATAGCTTAACGGAGCCCGGATCCCCAGAATTTTACCAGGGTTCTTATTTTGGAAAACCAGACCTTGTTATTCGTCCACAGCAAGCTGTTTCAATTAAAGGAAACGGTACGGATATTTTTTTGATCATGAAGTATCCATACAAGATTGAAAAAGATACCTTAATTGATTTTGTAGAGTTTGTTCCTGATCAACGCAAATTAATTCATCATGTAAATGGCCACCTCATTAGTTATGATCCTCAGCGCCAGTTTAATTATTTAACGGGAGAATCCCTGCATTCAGATACTAGAGTAAACCTGAACGATATTTATAGAGAAATGCATATTCCCTACACTGACAAAAAACAACCGGAGTTTCCTACCTTAACACCAAACACTGTTTATTATTTGCCTGGTTATGTTCCGCCTGCTTATCCTAAAGAGGTAGGCGGGTATCGTTTTAAAAAGAACGGAGCCTTTTTATTGAACAATATACACTACGGCCCGAGTAATAAAGATGTATTAGACACTAGCCATATCAACATTTTTTATCGGAAAACACCAATTGAGCGGCGGGTAACGGAAACACAATTAGGCACCTTTGGTGTTTCTAAAATCGAACCGGATTTTGTTATTCCGCCAAACGAAATAAAAACGTTTCATACGTCTATGACTTTATCAACGCCCATTTCTGTGTTGTCTGTGAATCCCCACATGCACCTGGTTGGAAAAACCTTTTGGGCTTTTGCATTAAAACAAAACGGTGACAGTATACCCTTAATCCGCATAAACAAGTGGGATTTCAGATGGCAGTATTATTACACCTATAAGCACCCGCTTAAGCTGGAGGCAGGAACAACTATACATGTCTACGGCATCTATGACAACACAAATAAAAACCCTAACAATCCCTTTCATCCCCCAAGAACAATCACGCAAGGCAATGGGGTAGAAAGTATGAAAACGACGGAAGAAATGTTCCAGTTCATTTTTACATATATGCCTTATAAGGATGGAGATGAGGAGATTGATTTGGAGCGGAAGTGATTTGACAGACAGTATCCCCCTCCTCGGAGGGGGTGCCCAAAGGGTGGGGGAGGATGTTCTAAAGGAACAACACTATGAACAACAACTTTTATAATAAAAACCTTCGCAACTTTGCTAGTGAAAATCGCAAGCAAATGACTAAAGCCGAAGCTTGTTTATGGAAATACGTGCTAAAAGCGAAGCAAATGGGTTATACTTTTAATCGACAAAGACCGGTTTTAAATTATATAGCAGATTTTATGTGTAAAGAACTTAAGCTTATAATAGAGGTTGATGGTTATACACATTTGTTAGAAGAGCTTATCAAAAAAGATATTATCCGACAAAACCAACTTGAAGAACTTGGTTTTAA
>JAYSYG010000051.1:0-7545 GCA_043716685.1 Sphingobacteriaceae bacterium
AGCTTTTTTTTCTTCCTGAGTATTAGTCTCTATAAAGGAATTAAAATGAAAGACGACGTTGGGAAAATAACTGACAACATTAAAAGAGGTGACTTTCCAAACTTTCCAAAAAAAATCGAATTTCCCGATGTAGGTGATTAGTATAGGAGATGGATGCGGGGAGGTTTTCTTAGGTATAATCGCCTGGCTACTGGCATCACTCTTTATTCTGCTCGTCATCTGGATCTTCGGCGCTTTGCTCTGGAGCCTGGTACTTATTTTTGCAGCTATGCTTTACTGGATCTTTTTCAGAGCGTTGCGCCTGGTTTTTAAAAATTCGGGAGCTTGTAAGGACGATCTTGCTAAAAGTTTACGATACGGCTTTGCCTACTCTATACGTCTTGGGTATATGGCATTATCTTTTTAGCGCATTACCTGGTTTAACAATGAATAATCCCAAAGCAGAGCCAGAAAGTATCCTGCCACTAATTGTACTAATTTTTACTAACAAAATTCATTCGTGTTAATTCGTGAAATTCGTGTCTCAAAATAATGATTTGATCCCGAAGAAGTCCTTCGAGGAATTCATTTCATTAAAAACGCATTTTAAAATTTATTTTAGCAATTCACTTAGTTCAATATCCTTAACATATTCAAACAAGATCTGATTGTTTTCCTGGATCTCCACACTTACAATATCGTTATACAACCTGTTAAAGAAAACTTCCACCAGGAAGGTATCCATTAAAAACAAGCTGATATTATTGTCATAATATACCTTTTCAGAGATAAATTCTCCCTCCGTCCACAACCGCTCCATCTTTTGAGGAATAGTTAGTTTTATAAATTCATCTCTGATCATTGGAATATGTGTAGGAAATTTAAAGCTAAGATACTACGACTGATAGCTTTGTTTTGCTACAAAACGTAGCATAATGCAATTTTGCCATGTAATTCCTGCAATCAATTCTGTGTAAGACGGTTGAAGTTTATGTGTAATACTAAGTGTATCTTTACTTTTACAGAAAATTAAAAGTAAAATGAATCTTTTGTCCCGCATACTTTTATTTTTTTTAGCGCTCTTAGTTTACCATTCGTCAGAAGCGCAGGTGAGTTATGGTGCAGCTGCTGCTTACGCCTTAAGAAAGGTTATTCCTTCCTACACCGGAAACGCCATACAAGTGAGGCGCACGTGTTATAATGGAACACCCAATGGTATTTATTTTGTAAAGATTGTTGACAGTTCTAAACAAACCGCGTTAAAACTTGTTGTACAACATTAAGCGTAGAATGAATACCCCGAGTCAGAGCCTCGAGGTATCCTGCCAAAGATTGTATTAATTTTTACTAACAAAATTTATTCGTGTTAATTCGTGAAATTCGTGTTGCAAAATAATAAGTTAACCACAAAGCAGAACTTCGGGGAATTCTTTAGATTAAAATTTCCTGGATCACTTAAAATATCCTCTGAAATTAATTTCTACCTTCATATCAAAACATATTGCCATGATAGAAACGTTCGAACTCAAATTACCATCGGGTGAAGTCGCCAAATTTTCGATCTGGAAATCGGCATTCAAAAAAGACATCTTTTATTTTGCAAAAATAATTGATGTAAAAAAAGTCAGTGCAAAAAACAATTATGGTGTTATTGTAAGGGCAGGACAGAAAACGATCTATTATGAAGATCCTTTAAAATTAAAATCCGATCTTATAGCATTTTATGGCGTTTAAATACTTGGTTGCTCTTCAATGAAACGCAAACTTTTTATCCTGCTTTCCTGCCTTACAAGTGTTACTTCGCCACTGCTTTGCCAGAATTCCTGCATTTCCAAAAATACCGCTTTTTCATCAGGGGAAGAATTACATTACAAAGTAATTTATAATTGGGGTATGATCTGGCTGGAGTCAGCGCATGCTTCTTTTAAGGTAAGTTCAGCAAAACTAAATGGAAAAAACTGTTATTTGTTTAACGGAAGTGGAAGCACTTACACCAAATACGACTGGTTCTATAAAGTGAGGGATGTATTTGAAACATACGTAGATTCCGAATCCTTCAGGCCTTTGAAATTCAGGGCGGATATACTGGAAGGTTCTAAAAACGACAAGCATACGTATATCTTTAATACCCCGCAGAAAAAAGCGTATACCATTATTAATCATGGAAGGAAACCCGTGCATGTGGATACCTTAAAAATAAATGCCTGTACCATTGATGTGCTCACTGCTATTTATTATGCACGCAACATCGATTATTCCAATTGCAAAACAAATGACACAGTGGGGATTTCACTTTTGCTTGATGGCAAAGTGTATGCTATTTATGTGCGTTACCTGGGCAAAGAAGTCTTTACGTCGAAAGAGCTCGGGAAATATAATTGTATCAAATTCAGTCCGCTTTTGGTGGAAGGCTCTATTTTTAAGAAAGGCGAAGGTATGACTGTTTGGGTAAGCAACGATAAAAACAAGATTCCCATCTATATTGAAACGCCCATCACTGTTGGAACGGTGAAAGTAAAACTCATGAACTATAAAGGATTAAAAAATCGGGAAGAAGCAAAAATAGCAGAACCGCAACTACCTGATCTTAAAAAGAAGTAGACACTGCAGGCCACAGCCGTAATTTTTTTGTTTGATAATATAATCACTTACAAACATAGAGTTTAGAGAATAGTAAAGCGTTGGGCAGAGTTGAAACTGGATCTTACTGCTCAAATCCTGTACAAAGCCGATCTTTACATTCATTAAATAATTCAACGTATTCAGAGGTTTACCCGTTAATGAATAGTTTTCAGAATACATGCCCGGGCCGGTAACCACAAAACTTTTTGACACCACTACCCGATTCACCTGAAATCCCACTCCCACCTTTATTCTCGTAAAAGAGTTCATATCAAAATAATGCGCTGCCTCAAGCGAATACTGCAGATACCTGTACAAATTAGTAGGTGAGTCTTTCGAGTCCAGTGTATTTGAGGCAAAACCCTGGTTTGGTACAATTCCAGGACTGGCAGTTGCAGGACTGCTATAAACCGGTAATCGGCTTGTGTTTTCCTTTTGTTTATATTTCTGAAATCCGAAACCTAAAAGAATTTCCCAATTTTCCTTCACCATCATTCCCATTTTTAAACCAAAGCTGTAATTAAACATGATAGGATTTTGCTCCTTCTTATAGGCTAAATAGGATTCAGAAAATCCTCCGCCTGTATTATCGAATGTGGCATCACTCTTCTTATTTTCAGAAAACTGATACGCTCCAGCCTGAGGTATAAAATCGATACCGGCAAACCAGCGACAGGGTTTTTGTTTCTTAATCGTGTCTTTTAAAGCCAGGGCGGTTTTCTGTTCTGTTAAAGGTATTATGAGGATTTCCGGCTGACTTTGATCATATTGTAATGGTATGGAGTGTGGTTCAAGAAAATCCGCATTCAACGTATCAGAAACTTTAAGTACAACCAGATCAGTACTTCCGGAAACTTCTTTCTGCCACTCATTCTTTGCTAAACCAGTATTTTTTCCTTGCGAATTTTCGGTTGCCGGAAATGTATCCGTAACACTTCCAGGCAAAAGATGTTGTTCTCTTTTTTGAGTAAGTGGTTTTTCCGGAAGTGAAGAATGTGTTTGAACAAAAGCGAAATCCTGCCGGGGTAAATGTAATTTATTCGTAGTATCTCCAGGCAAAATGGCCGGATTTACTTTTTGAGTCACTACCTTTCCGGAAGGTAGAGGAGATGCGGGAGCAGCAAAGGGATCAGGCGCAGAGTTGTTTTTTCCGCGAAAAGAATTGTGCTCCGTATTTGCATTGTTTGTGTTTTTATTTTCTGAAACGGAAGCATGTGTTTGTTGTTTTATATTTTCTGTTAAGCCTGTATAATGAGTTAAAACAAGCGTCCCGCCTATCCAAAAAATAAGCCCGGGAAAAAAGAAAATCAAGAATCTTCTTCTCTTCTTCTTTTTCATCTTAAGAAGAATGTCATCGAAAGAAGAGATTCTTGGCGAAACATTATACCCATCCAGCGAGTTCTTCAGGTGCTTATTTATATGTTCGTTTTCTTCCATTAACGTATTTACTACTTATGCGTTTTTTCGTGACAGGGCTGTTGTTTTTTCCTTTAATAATTTCATAAGGGCCTGCCTTGCTCTTGCGAGTTGCGACCTGCTGGTACTTTCTGTGATCCCAAGTTTCTCTGAAATTTCTCTATGCGAAAATTCTTCAACGAGTGCTAAATTTACGATCATGCGATAGCCTTCAGGTAAAGCATCCATACAGGATAAAATTTCCGTAAGGCTCATCAGTTCCTCTTCATCCTTTTCAAATTCTATGGTTTCAACTATTTCCAGACTCCTTTCAAAGTAAATCCGTTTCTTACCTTTTAACGCCGTCAGGGCTGTATTCACTGTTATGCGTTTGGCCCAACCTTCAAAGCTTCCTTCGTTCTTAAAAGATTTTAAATGCGTAAAGATCTTTACAAATGCATCCTGCATTACGTCTTCGGCTTCGTCACGGTCCTGCATATACCTTAAACTAATTCCAAGCAAAGTCGGAGCTAAAAAATTGTATAGCTGAAACTGAGCCTGCCTGTCATTTTTTTTACAGTACTCCAGTATGGATTCCAGGTCTTTCAAGTAAAGCGCCTCGTAGCGTGTAGATGAATTTCTAAGTTATAAAATAAATCGTAAAGAGCATTGAACAGGGTTTAATCTGAAATCGTTGTAGTTGTAGGTTTTAATTTTATTGTTTGCCTCCTTCTCAATTATAAAATAGTACCGGAGATTTGTTTCAAGGGTCAGCACGAGTGATCTGAAAGGATTATATCTTAAGCCAAGGCCGCCGGAGACAGTATACGCAGAAGTCTTAATAAAATAGTCGCCGCTATAACCTGGAGCAAAACCAACATAACAGTCATGAAAATTTTTACCTTTTTGTTCAATATATGCATAACCAAGATCCGTAAAGATATAGGGAGAAAATTTTGCTTTTAAGAATAAGCGCTCATATCCCAGGGTCAAGCTACCCGTCCTGGAAAAAGAATAATTGGAACCTACCAAAAAATAATCGCTTTTATTTATGTCCTTTCCTTTTGTAAAATAATCAAGAGAGCTTCTTACTGCATTTTTCCCAAAGTAATAGTTAAGATTAATTCCTCTGAAAAAATTGTTTTCTGTTTTTTTACTCTGATAATAGTAGCTGCGGTATAAATACACGTTTGATGAAAAATCGAGTTGGTAAATGTTTATGCCACACTCCCAAAAGTTCTTCTTTTTAGACAAATTTGGTTTCGCTTCCCCGGGCAATATTTGCGAGTTTAAATGAAGCGCTGTACAAAAGGATAAAATGAACGAACAGACTGCTGTTGTGGTTTTCATATGATTTTTCCTTAAAGACAACGCTTTTGGGTAAACGCTGCATGTAATCAAAAAAAACCATCCAAAACCAGGAAAGATGCTTTGAACGCTGTTACTTATCTACTACCACCTTTTGCTTTACCTGTTTGCCATCCGAAATGCCTGTAACAAAATAAATTCCGTTGGCCAGACCCGACACAAGCACCTGGCGCGTGGTGTGTTCATTCAATTCTATTGATCTAAGCAACTGCCCAATTTCATTGGTAAGCTCGAGTCTTATATCCATGTTTGATTTAAGCGTAAATTCTCCCTTGTTTGGATTTGGAAAGATCACTACAAACGTTTCGTTATAATCATTTGCTTTAAGCCCTGTGCATTCTGCTACGAATACCGTAACCGAATCGCTGTTTTTACACCCCTTGTTATCCAGGCCAACGAGGTGATAAACGGTTGCAACTGTTGGCGAAACAATTACCGAGGAAGTAAATGCAGGAATAGACATCCATGTGTAATTAGCAGCTCCATTGGCATTGAGGATCACTGATTCCCCCGGACAAATAAGAGAATTAGAAGATGAGGCGCCTACGAGTGGCAATGGATTCACGACAATGAGCACAGAATTTGTGTAGGTACAATTGAGAGTGGTTGTGCTTGTTACACTGTAAGAAGTTGTCAGGGTTGGAGAGACAACAATCAGAGAAGATGTGCTACCACCATTCCATAAGAGAGTTGGGGTTCCTGATGCTGTTAAGGTAACAGATTGGTTTATACAAATATTGTTTGAAGAGGCCTGTATGTATATAGATGAAGTATCTTTGGATACTTTAACCACATCACTTACACTGTTGCAAAGCCCATTGTTTGTGGAAGTCAGTGTAAAAACAAAAGTAGTTTGCAAATAATCAGAGCTGCTAAATAAGTAGGTTAGAGAATTAGAGAAAGCTCCAGGTAAAAAAGTGCCGGTACCAGTGCCTGCCCAGTATCCGGTGGTTGTCTGACCGCTTACATTTCCATTCAGAGATACTCCCGGGAATGTTTTATCACAAAAAATAACATCACTGCCGGCATTTACAAGTGCCGGATCTATAAAGCTGATAGTTACACTATCCATCGAATTACTGCAGCCCTGCATCGGTCCCTGACTTGTTAAGGTAAAAACAACCCCAAAAGCAAGAAGATCCGCCGGTGAAAATGAATAGGTTGCATTTGTTCCCGTTCCACTCCAGGCACCGCCATTTCCCCCGCTCCACACAGCACCAAGCGCATTTGTGACGCTTCCTGATAAATTCACCGGCGAAATATTGTTCCTGCAAACGATCGTATTGTTTGACACCGTGATCCCCGGCCTGTGATTTATACCAATGCTTACAGAATCTTTTACAGGCCGGCAGCCACCTGCGGAAGTTATATAAAACTTAAGTGCAGTGAGGAGTGTATCAGCCGGCGATAAAGTATAAACTGTTGAGATAAGTGTGTTTGTTGAAGAATAAACGGAATTAAATGTGCCCGTACCATTTGCTGTAGTCCACATACCTGCGCTGCTCGCACCAGAAACAGTACCCGTTAAAGCAATCGTATTCAGAGTGCTTGCACATAAAGGACCGAGCGAATTTGTTTTAACGCCTACAGGATTCATAAAAGAAGAAGAATAATGATACAGGCCTCCGGAAGTAAGATCACCGTCAAAAACCCCTAGTGCGAATTCATCCGTACTGTTACCTATGGTATAAGAACCCATTGGTAACACTGTTGTAGAATATAAACTTACCTGCGCGCCCCAATAGGGTCCGCCAGGGAGTGCAGAGGTTCCGGGAATAAAAGTAAAGGCAGTAGCTGTTACCAAAGACGTGGATCCATTTACAGTAAATGTGCTTTGTGAACCGTTTTTACATAAAATATTTAAGGCAAATTTTTGAGGGGTATTCCTCGAAAAAGCAACAATCGTAGAACCTGCACAGGATATGGGAGGCAAGAGAGCAGCCCCTAATTCACATCCTATGCCGCTCACATGATATACATAAACATATTTGTCGGCATGCACATAGGTCAGATCAGAGATTAATGTATCCACATACGTATCTCCTTTATTGATTAAAGCGGAAATGGTTGTTGATCCGGCAATGATAGTTAATTGTGTCAGGTTTTCGGTACCCACAATAAATGCCGATTCTTTCATTCCGGGGTTTCCCGCACCTAATTGACCATTGGCGTAAAGCTGCC
>JAYSYG010000501.1:0-3910 GCA_043716685.1 Sphingobacteriaceae bacterium
TCCAAAAGGATGGTATTCTTCGTAATTTATAATTTGCCCGGTGTCATCTGTTTCGAGTGTACAAGAGCCCTGGTGGTTAGGATGTTGGTAACGGATCACTGAGCCTTGTGATGATGAATTTTCATACATCACAAACCTTCTACCTTGATCTACAAGACTCAGTGTATGTGTTTGATCTCCTGAGCCAAAATCTTCGTAGTACTCATAGCCTTCAATGTAAATGCGTTGATTTTTCTGCGTACCCGGGCCATTGCCAGATTGGTTTTCGGTGATCTTTCTCAACCGCTTGCCCGCACTGTCGTATTGATACCACGTGGTTTCAGGTACCGCAGGTAAAACCGCACTTTGTTTACTGGTCTGGCAAATTTCTTCTTTAAAATTCCATTTTAATACTGGTAAATGTGGTAGTGATGTTAAGAAGCCATGCTGCGCGTGGTACGTGTATGTATAAGCAGGGTTACTTCCAACGGTAGTATCCGTTAACCTGTTAGTGTTATTATTATATTTATACACACGGGTATAAGAACCCGTCTGATCACCTATATGCCTGAGTTCTGTAATATTGCCAACATTATCGTAATCGTATTGCTGTTTATAATTTTGAAGATTCACACTGCCTGCTCCCGCAAAAGGTATTTTAAACAGGGCATCGTCCCAATTGTCGGTGCTGCCAAAGTTTGCCATTGTTAGCATTTCCCGCCCAGTTGCTTCTTTTAATCTGTAGAGTGCATCGTAGGTATAATTATGTATCGGTGGTATAATGCTGTTGTTGTAAAAAACTGTTGCCAGTGCTTTATCTTCAATGTGCGTGATGTTTCCAACTGCATCATAGTTATAGTTTAAGTATTGAAGTGTGTTACCAGAAGTATTCTTAGTTAAAAGTTGGGTTAAGCGGAATGTATTTTGGTTGTAAGTGTATTCTGTATAGGTAGTATTTCCATTTTCAACACGCGTTCTCTGCCCTTTGGCATCGTATTTTATGTTTGTAAGTGGCGTTGTTGGAGTACCACTCTGATTTACAGCTTCACTTACTAAAACGCCCCGCTCGCTATACGAAGGTGTTATTATACTGCCATCCGGCGCTGTTTGCGTTTTAATTCTGCCCAGGGCATCAAAGGTAGTGGCAATCACATAGCTACTGCTTTCTAAACTGCTGTTCGGCCAGTCTACCACATTTTTATAATCCTGCGCCAGCCAGCGTTCTGTGCTGAGTGCAGTATTCTTAAAATCATATACCGCCATTTGTTCGAGGCCTCCGGTATCGTAATGCTGGTAGAGGTTGCCGCGCAGGTTGTTGGTTTGTGGGCTGGGTTGGCCTTCGCCGTATATGTATTTTTCTACTATGTTATTTTTTATTTGGGCGCCCGGGCGGGCTGCTCCGGGCTCCGCTTCGCTACGGTTTTTTTGTTTGCCCTCCGGGAACAAACAAAAAGAACCAAGCCCTTCACATCCCTGGCGCAGCACTTCGTAATTTTAGCTTTGCAGTTTCAATCGCACCCTTTAATTATGCCAACCCGTCGAAAAATTCACACACAACTTAAGGTGCTTGCATCTTTAAATTCTTTGCAATAAATTATCAAAAACAAATTCAATCTTCTGGAATGTGTTATCTGAAATAAAAATTTAAGGGAATAGTGTCGGTTTGATTTTTGAATGCAAAATTTATTACCGATTTTTTACTAAAATCTTGTTCGCTTTAGAAAATTAAAACGAAATCTTTAAAAAAAATAGGCTTTGCTTATAAGCTCGCTTATTTAGGAGAATCGAAATGGAATGCGCGCGGCAGTTTGTGGTAGCCCGAAGAAGGTGTAAAATTAAAAATCTTTTATTGATAACTCATTCAACATAACTGTAGCCTGATTATAAAGAGATGAATTTCCCTCTCTAATTTCAAAATCTTCTGCAATGCATTCAAACATATTATCGTGAAAAGTCAAAATATAATGTTTATAATTCAACCATTTCTCTGGATTATAATATGAATGAATTTTTTCTATTTCTTGAAGGTCTTTAATTAAGTTTGAGTTTTTTAATTCGTAGAATGAGAATGATTTCATTCCAAGTTTGCTATATGGATGCCCTTGTATTGTCTCGTTTCCTGGTAAACCAAAAATATACTTCAAATATTTTTTAAACTTCAGTGCAAATATGCCTTTATCATAGATTGTATTTCGCTCTTTTGGCTCAAGTGTTTTAATTTCCTTATCTGCATAAAACGCAATAAAAAGTTCACTATCGTTGGATACTATAGTTGGCGATGGTGCGCCATAGTCCATTTCAAAAAGTCCATTTATCTTAATTAATTCCATTTACAAATATAAATATTTTGGTGGTATTGGCTCTGATAACCAAATACCATTTTTTTCTTTATAAAATTCAATACTGTTTTCGTATGCTTCCAATGTTTTTACCTTGACAATTACTATTTCTCCCATTCTGCGACTTGCAACAACCTTTGCTGTTTCCTCGTCAATTGAAAGGTGTACGTACTGCCTATCCATAGGTAATAATCCATTTTCTAAAATAGCACTCATTTTACTTAAAACTGTTCCGTGATATAAAATATCGGGAGGGCTCTGGCAGTGCTTACTTATTTTTTCATTAGTTGAGTGCCCATAATATGCTCTTATTTTGCCATCTAAAATTTGATGTCTTTTCTTTTCTGAATGCTCTACCATTTGAATTATTGTCTCAAGGGTAACACTCAAATCTTTTTTGTTTAAGGAAGTAACTAAATCAGAAGTTAAAACCCAACCGTCATTGTCAAGTTTTAAATTATAAGACTGTGGCTCGTGCCGTAAAGCGTGAGAAACAATCCTACTTAATTGTATAAAATCAATTGCACTCATTAGTGTGTGAGTATTGCACTACCTGATTTTATTATATTAGTGCCATCAGGAATAGCATTCTTTAATAATTGATCGGCCAACCTTTGTTCAAATGAAGAAATTCCTGTTCGATTAACAACACTCCAAGCACTTCTCGGTATACCCGCTTGAGTCAACGCAGCAGATGACCTAGTATTTAAAATAAATGTTTGTCCATTTCCTACTATAACATCTATCGGAACATTTGAAGGTGACATTGCGCCACTTCTTAAAGCTCCCGCAACATCATCTACAGTCTGCCCTGAAAATTTACCTCCTGCACTAAAAGTCTTAGCAAATGTAGATTGCGCCCAAACTGCATTTTCAATATTTACACCTTCAGCAGCTAACCCCCCAGCCTTAAACAATCCTCCTCCTGCAAATATACTAACTCCGGCATTACCGAGTGTAGAAAACTTGTCAGCTGTTGATTTATCAACACCCGCTCCTTGTAATATTTTGCTGCCTACACGCTCTGAAAGGCTCATCGTTTGTCTCCCAGTTGCATGTTCATTAATGGCCGCTCCCATTTGGTCCAGTCCATGTGCGAGAAAAAACACACCAACTCCTGTTTCTGACGTTAATGCCCCTGCTGCGGCCTCAATCAACCCTCCAATAAATTTAGTTAGTGTACCAAGACCCGAACTCTCTGACTCTGGACTGGGATAATAGGAAGCGATGTGTTTCTCTGCCGATTGTTGAGATATAAGACCAGATTGTGCAAAAGACTTAGTGATAGATATATCATTTTGTATAGTTTGGCTGCCTTTTGAGTAATTAGCAGATCCTACAGAAGTTGCATTACTGCCAGATGCACCGCCCGTTGCTGCACGCATATCAACCTCCTGTAAAACTCCTTGTGTATTAATATTAGTTTTTTCACGTGTCTTCAGAAAATCAGGAATATATACATCAACGGCTGTTGTAGAGGCCACATTTGGCTTTATTTGCGTTCCAGATGTATCGCTATGCGTAACCGGATTATTCCCACAATACGCATACACATTCACCCCGTCACTTATACCTATTGGGTCAGGATTTAA
>JAYSYG010000502.1:0-3897 GCA_043716685.1 Sphingobacteriaceae bacterium
CATGAACGATAGAGTTCGTTACCTTGATGGATTAAGAGGTGTTTTAGCGATCATTGTTTTCGTCCACCATTATTTTTACACCTTCTGCCCCGAACTGATTTTTGGAGGCAGCTATGATAATTATCTTCATACAGGTCCCTTTTCCTTCTATAAGATCTTCGCTTTAACTCCCCTGAACATTTTATTTAATCCCGGAATGGCCATCCACTTTTTCTTTTTACTGAGTGGTTATGTGCAAACGCGGAGCTATTTTGTGAACTCTGAAATTTCCTTCTTACAAAAAAGCCTCATCAAGCGTTATTTCCGGTTGGCTTTGCCAGTGCTTTCTGTTGTAATCCTGGTGTATTTATTTCATAGCTGCTACCTGATCAGGAAAGATCTGATTCCGGTTAATGAGCTAACGGCAGGCTGGGTAAAAAGTTTGTTGCCCAATAATTTACATTTTCATGAAGTAATAATGGAAGGTCTCTCCAACTGTTTTAGGGGCAACTCGCGGTATTACCAAATATTGTGGACAATGCCCACTGAGCTCATTAACTCCTTTGTGGTTCTTTCTCTGTTATTAATATTTCATGGACTTAAACATAAAATAAAGATCTTCGTTTTTCTTTTGCTGGTGCAATTTTTTGTGCTTAAGGAGTACTATGGCGTAGCATTTGTAGCGGGGATGCTGCTTGCGAACCTGGAAGTAAACTCCGTTAAATTCAAAACCTTCTTTTCAAAAACATTCGTAAAGTTAGCATGCCTTGCACTGGGACTTTATTTTGGCTCCTACCCTTTTACCGGTTACCAGAATGCTGCCGCACATTCAGTATATGCGCCCATTTCCTTCTTTGAGGTTTATCCTCACGTGATCAGCTATCTGATTGGGATAATCTTCTTGTTCTGTTTTCTGCTGTATTCAAAAACAATACAGTCTCTTTTGTCAAAAAAGATCCTGCTTTTTTTCGGTGAAATTTCTTTTATGTTTTACCTTATACATTTTTTACTGTTGTTGAGTTTTACACCATGGCTTTACGCCAAATTAAAAAACAATGATGATGGCGGTATTGATCTTATGTTAACAGGTATTGTTTCGCTTTGTGCCATTAGCTTGGCGGCCTTTGTTCTAACAAAACGTGTCGATCGCCCTGTTATAAATTTGTGCAATCGTTTTGCGAAAAAATTCTTTTAAACGCCGCAGATATGGACTGTTTTATTTACTCAACATTACAAAGGCACTCCAGTAAAAAGGTTCTTTGTACTTTATTTTAAGCTGTTTTATAGCATCCGAAAACGCCTGGATCTTATTCCCGGTTTTAGCATAATTGTTATAGAACAATGTCATCAGATGCATGGTTGCCTCGTCGCTTACGCTCCACAAACTCATAATAATACTTTTAGCTCCCGCTATTAAAAAAGCACGTTGCAACCCATATACTCCTTCTCCCTGCTTAACACTTCCAAGACCGGTTTCGCAGGCACTCAAAACTACCAGATCCGTTTTATCAAGGCTTAAGCTCATTGCTTCATACGCTGTTAAAATGCCATTCTCACTGTTCGGCGAGGGCCGGAAGTTTTCATCGAACACATTGTCACAATTCGCCAAAAGAACGCCACTTCTGAGTAACGGGTTTTCACGCGCCGCGGTAATATCTACTCCCAACACCTTCGTTGTTTGCATCTGGCTCAGGTCAGCAAGAAAGTATCCGTGTGTTGCGATGTGTAAAATACTTGGCGAACTGATCTGCTTTACTTTTAATTCCGTTGCTTTATCGCCATACAGTGCTGTTGTTTTTACCTTGTAAGGCACTAATAGTTTGGTAATATTTTTAACCTCGGCTTCTGTTCCTGGTAGTTGGGCGATCATATCGTTTTTTCCATACAGTGGGTTGCCTATTAAGAAAGCTGTTGTTGGCTTAACGGCAGCGCTTTCGGTTGTTTTTATATCGAGAACATCCTTTGTATTTCCGGCAAACAACAAGGTATACTTGTCCACAAGGTATTTTCCGGAGGCGTCTTTTAAGGCGTTTATACTTAATTGATGATACGCTCCGTCCAGTGAGAGATAAATTTTTGTAACACCTTTTAACTGTTCGTCCAGTATCTTCCATGTTAAGCCGTATGCTTCGTTTTCCGGTTTTATACTAATGGTCTTTTCTCTGAAATCTTTAATCGCATTTTGTATTGTTGCTCCGTCTCCAAGATCCACAAGCTTTATGTCTGAAGGGGTTACTAAAAGTGCAACATAATTCTCTTTTCCTGTAAAGCCATTTTTGTACTCGTTCAACTCCACTATTTCTATGACACTTTCATTCGGCTTCAATAATTTTTGAATGGTTTCGTAAGTCACCGGTTTTTCATCTTTACTTTCTTTAAATAGTGCACTTTTTTGCGAAAGTTCTCTCTCCAGCTCATCGGCCCTTCTTTTCAAACTATCCAGGTTTACTTTTTCCTGTGTCAGCTCTTCCTTACTAAGTTGATATGCCTGGTTCAGGTTTTCTTTAGTCTCCAGCCATTGTGAATAAGTTGTTTTTAAGGATTCGTCTGTACTCAATGAAATAATGTTTCGGATCTTAGAAGAATTATTCAATAAAAAACCTTTGGTATTTACTACCGTATTATAAAATTGTTTTACAAGCTCCGGGTCGGATTTTGCATTACTATAAACAAAAGAATAATAGCGCTGAAGCCTGGTGTTGGTCTTTTCCCAATACATCGTTTTTTCATTTTCGTTTAATACCTCAAAAAAAGTGTTAATGTATGTCAGTGTATTATCGATCACGATCTTATAATTTGCTTTTGTCTCGCCGATTTTGCCGGACTGCCACTGAGTAAGCGCAAGGTCTTCCAACGCCTGGATGTAATTTGGATGGGCTTCTCCATATATTTCCTTTTTGGCTGCAACCACTTTTGTTATAAGATCCGTAGCTTTTGAATTATTATTGGTATATCTGTAAAAATTTGCCAGTTCCTGCTGCACTGCAACTGTAGCCGGGTTTTTTTCACCAAGTTTTTTCTTATTTATGTCGTATGCGCCCAATAATAATTTTTCAACCTCCCCGGTCTTTCCCATTTCCATATAAAGCTGTGCAAGTCCCTTTTTCAAATGTGCAAGGTCGGGATGCGCTCCCAATTTTTTCTCTTTTATTGAAATTGCTTTTAAATACAATTCTTCCGATTCATTATATTTTTTCTCAAAGCGGTAAATATTTGCGAGGTTGATCTGGAGTTTAATAAAGTTGCTGGAATTATTCTTTAATACCTCTGAAGCTTCCGATATGCTGGTATTCATCCTGGCCTCAGCATCTTTCAGCTTGTTCATGTCAAGATAGGTCATAGCCAGGTTATTATTAACCAGAGCCATGGCCAGTTTGTCGTTAAGCCCTGTTGCGATTTCAAGCGCCTTTTTAAAGTCCTTCTCCGCTTCTGTATAAAAGCCGGTTTCCTTTTTTAATACGGCATTATTGTTTATCGAAACAACTACCATTCCTTTACTGTCTCCGCTTTCGCGAAGTGTTATGGCTTTTTCATCAAAAGGTTTTGCTTTTGTGTACCTTCCTCTTGATTGGTAGAGCAAACCAAGATCGCTGATTGTCTGGGCATAGTTAAGAGATGCGGTCTTCCCGTCCTCTTCGTATAATACCTTTGCCAGCTTAAGACTTTGTTCTGCCAGATAAAATTTATTACTGGCCATTAGAAGCTCGCCATTCTTTAAATTTGTGTAAGCCCTGTCTTCTATGCTTTTTTCTTCGTTATTGGCAACTTTCGCAGTGTTTAACAAAGTGCTGCTAAATGCGTTTCCTTTTTCTTCTGACTCAAAGGTTCCGCTATTATCTAAAAACGATATGGCGTAGTTAAAATTACTTTCGTCGTATTCCTTACGCTGCTTTTCAAGATTTTCAGTAGCTTTCTCCC
>JAYSYG010000503.1:0-3896 GCA_043716685.1 Sphingobacteriaceae bacterium
TACTCTTTTTATGTTCCCCACGATATTGAAGGTTTGATTAAGCTGCATGGCGGGCAAGAGAATTTTGAAAAGAAACTGGATGAACTATTTACAACCACTGAAATAACAAGAGGACGCGACCAGGCGGATGTTACCGGTCTGATAGGGCAATATGCACAGGGCAATGAGCCAAGTCACCATATGGCTTATTTGTATAATTATGTTGGAAAACCGCAAAAAGCAATTGAGCGTGTACACCAGATCTGTAAAAGTTTTTACAGCAACACTCCTGACGGATTAATTGGCAATGAAGATTGTGGACAAATGAGCGCCTGGTATGTCTTTAGTTCTATGGGATTTTATCCTGTGTGTCCGGGAAGTCCTGTTTATGCTATTGGAGAGCCACTATTTAAAACAATAAAAATAAATACTGACAATGGAAATTTTTTTGTGATAACTTCTGATGCATCCTTAAATCAACCTGTGAAAGAACTGAGCCTGAATGGAAAAATACAGATGAGCGCTTTTTTGGAACACGCCACTTTAATTGCAGGTGGGAAACTTGATTTTAAATATGGTGGAAATTCGGGTGATGCTTATGGTAGCAAAGTAAAGCCATCGTTTGTTTCATTCCCGTCTACACTTGCATCACCTCTTGTTGTATCGAATAGCCAGGTGTTTAAAGACAAGCTGGAAATAAGTATTTCTAAAATAAATACAGAGAAAGCAATGTGTGCTTATACTCTGGATGGTAAGGAGCCGACTAAAAAATCGGCAATTTACAAAGACCAACCGTTTTTAATCGATAAGAACACAACGGTTAAAGTAAAAGCCTATTCCGGTAAAGACAGCAGCGCAACAATAACGGCACAATTTTATAAGATCAAATACGATTATGAGATTGTGATTACCGCCACCGCAAACCCGCAGTATGCTTCTGAAGGCTCGCAGACAATGATAGATGGAATTTTGGCAGACGAGAACTGGCGTAAAGGGAACTGGCTGGGATACCAGGGCCAGGACTTTGAATGTGTAATAGATATGAAACAGGAAAAGGAAATAAATTACGTTGGACTGAATTTTTTGCAGGACAGTCGTTCATGGATCTTATTGCCTGTCTCTGTTAATTTTTATACGTCTTCTGATAATAGAAATTTCACTTTGTTTGGAACTTCAACAAGTTCAATAAAACCAGAAGATCAGGAAGTCCGCGTTCATAAATTTGAAAATACACCTGATCAAAAAACAAAAGGCCGTTACATAAAAATTGTGGCTAAAAATTTCGGGAAGTTGCCCGACTGGCACATGGGCAAAGGGGACGACGCGTTTATTTTTGTAGATGAACTGAATATCAAATAATGAGTCCTGCTATTAATTTTACACTAAATTAACGCGTTTTTCGGCCCTGCTCAACCGGTTTCTTTCTTATCTTTGGGTTTCTTTTTATGATGGATTTCTCCAAAAAATACAGCAATAGTCTTACCCGGTATTCACGTTTCCTTACAAGGGAAGTTACAATTGGTGACCTTAAAATGGGCGCACTGAATCCTATCCGCGTTCAGAGCATGACTACTACAGATACAATGGATACCAAAGGAACTGTAGAACAAAGCATTCGTATGATAGAGGCTGGTTGTGAATTAGTCCGTATTACTGCACCAAGCATGAACGAAGCACGCAACCTGGAACTGATCAAAAAAGAATTAAAAGCAAGAGGATATAATACACCTATTTGTGCGGACATTCATTTTACGCCAAACGCCGCGGAATTTGCTGCAAAAGTGATAGAGAAAGTTCGTGTTAACCCTGGAAATTATGCGGACAAGAAAAAATTTGAAACACTCGATTATACAGACTCTGCTTATGAAGCGGAACTGGAAAGGATCCGCAACCGTTTCACGCCCTTGGTGAAAATTTGTAAGGAATATGGCACGGCAATGCGCATTGGAACGAATCACGGTTCGTTAAGTGATCGCATTTTGAGCCGTTACGGTGATACACCACTGGGTATGGTGGAAAGCGCCCTGGAGTTTTTAAGGATTTGTGAGGACAATGATTATTTCAATATCGTTATTTCTATGAAAGCAAGCAACACGCAAGTAATGGTGCAGGCTTACCGTTTGCTGGTTGCAAAAATGATTGGGACAAACAGGAATTACCCTTTGCATTTAGGTGTTACTGAGGCTGGCGACGGAGAAGATGGCAGAATTAAATCCGCTGTAGGAATTGGTACTTTATTAGAAGATGGGCTGGGGGATACGATTCGCGTGTCGTTAACAGAAGAACCCGAATATGAAATTCCGGTTGCTAAGGTATTGGCTGAACGGTATTCAAATAGAAAGGATCACAAAGAAATAAAACCAATTGAAGGAGAGTTGCCGTATGATCCTTACGATTATAACCGTAATCAAACCCAGGAAGTGCTGAATATTGGCAACCATAATGTACCTAGAGTAATTGCAGATTACAGCATGAAGCCGGAAGTGACTGCGGCCAGCTTATTCGGGGTGGGATATAATTATTCGGTGCCTTTGGATAAATGGAACTTAACGGACCTGGCAGTAGATTATTTATTTTTAGGTGATAACACCATTAATTTTGAAATTCCGGGAACCCTTGGATTGATCTATAATTCTGAGACCTGGTTAAAAAATAAAACACAGGAAAGAGCATATCCCTTATTTTGTGGTGAAGAATATTTTAAAGTAACTGAAAAATCTTCACTGATGAATTTTGTTGCTGTAGATATTACAGTACTTTCAAAAGAATTTATTGAAAAAATAAAAATAGAACCGACTGTCTGCCTGGTGTTGGATTCTTTCAACACTCATACTATGCCTGAATTGCGGCGTATGGCAATTGATCTGAAACTGAACGTATCAAAACTTTCTTTCATTATTAAATGTAATTATACACAGTTGAGTGAAGAACAATTCCAGCTCTATAGCAGCACAGACATAGGAGGCTTGTTACTCGATGGTTTTGGTGATGGGATTTGGATCAAACAAAAAGACTGTGTAAGTATTCAGGTTTGTAACTCAACCGCATTTGGAATTTTACAGGCATCACGCACCCGCATAAGTAAAACGGAATATATTTCTTGTCCAAGTTGTGGCCGCACCTTATTCGATCTACAGGAAACAACTCAGAAGATCCGTGAGCGTACCGATCATTTAAAGGGTATTAAGATCGGGATCATGGGCTGTATCGTAAATGGTCCCGGTGAAATGGCAGACGCAGATTATGGTTATGTTGGAACCGGCCCTGGAAAAATCAGCTTATACAAAGGTAAAGAAGTAGTGAAAAAAAATGTTACCAGCGAGACGGCTGTGGATGAATTGATAGGACTGATCCGTGAGCACGGTGATTGGGTCGAAAAAGTATAATTCTTACTGTAACTTTTATTTAAAGACTCAGCACCGGTTTATTCGTATTTTAATTAGGGACTAAGCAACCGATACGTTTTGTAGACTTTTGTTCATTTACATAAGATTCTTTTTTTAATTAGTATTATGGTAACTGTTTTCTTTCGTAAAACCCTGACAGGGTTAGCGAAGAGCCAAGGAAACCCTGTCAGGGTTTGATGAGAATTTATGGTTAACGAAACACTCGTGTTAAGTCAACTCTACTCTTTAGGTTTGCCCTAAAAAGATGCGATTGGGTAAAACACATTTCCCTTTGTGCATGTCCTTCACCCGTACACACAAAACAAAATCTTTTAAATTTTAGGATACTCTGTAACGATTTGTATCATTGAGTTCCGCCGATATTGTTTTAAAACGTTGGGACGGCAGTTTATAAAATGTAACTTTAGAGCATAGGAAAAAGTAGTACTTAATTTAAATATAAAATAAATGAACTTAATTGACATATTAAACTGGCGATACGCAACTAAAAGAATGACCAGTGCAAAAGTA
>JAYSYG010000504.1:0-3881 GCA_043716685.1 Sphingobacteriaceae bacterium
GGAAGAGTTTATAAGCTGAAACTCAACAGTGGTTGAGGGACCTATAAAGCCTGTCCAAACAGCGGTATGTGAATCACAACACACCGCATGGGAAAAAGATAGCACTCCGTTAATATATAAACCTATATTATCATCATGTATGGGAATATCAATCTGGTAATATCCGCAGGGAATGTTAGAACGTTTGAAACTCACAGACCAGGGTGCTCCTCCAAATGAGCATCCACTATAGGCCAATCCGGTTGAAGTTGTTGTGCAGGTACTAGGACCAAGACTTGCGTTCCATCGTGTTTGTGTATCAAAATTCAGGTTATTTTCAGTGTAATAGCCATAGTAATTATTAAGAGTTTGATTGTTATGACAATATACATTCCAGGTAGCGTTACCAAATACTGTTTGTGAGGGAGAAGCTGGTGGAGTTTGAACAGTAATTACTTTTGTAGCACTAAGCACTGCACAATTGTTAGAGCCGCTTACTGTATATGTTGTTGTAATGGAAGGGCTTGCTATTACGGAGTTTCCGGTGGTTGTATTCAGACCCGCAGCAGGTGACCATGTATAGTTATTAGCTCCGCCAGCCGTTAAAGTTGTACTTGTAGCACCAAAGCAGGTTAAAGTTGAAGTAGCCGCAACAGTTGTGGTAGGGAGAGCATTTACTGTAGTAATAATTGTATTTGTAACGGTACATCCCGTAATAGACTCTGTTCCGGTTACAGAATAAGTTGTCGTAATTGTAGGCGAAGCAACTACAGATGTTAAGGTAGAGGAGTTTAATGAGGAGGCCGGATTCCAGGAGTAGGTGAGTGTTGCAGTACTGCTGCTGTTTACGGTAATAGATGTAGAAGAACCGGAACAGATAGTGGCCGGAGCACTGAATGTGAGCGGATTAACAGGGACGAAATTCACATTCAAATATCCCGGGCCGCTTCCGTTCGTAAACCTGAATTCTATTGTGGTTGCAGGGCCTATAAAACCCGTCCACACATTTGTGTGTGCATCACAACAACTTATGTGCTGAAATACATTAACACCATCAATTAATAAATATACATAATCATCGTGCCCTGTTATATTTATCTGGTAATAACCGCAAGTGAAATTAGTTCTTTTGTATACTACTGAATAATTTATATTCCCGAAAGGACAACCACTATAGGCAGCGCCATTGATGGCAGAGGCCGTGCTCGGACTATTTGTATTTACCCATTTTCCGGTAGAAGCAATATTTAGTGCCGTCTCGGTATAAAAACCCTGGTAGTTAGTTACAAAATTATTGTTGCCGAGATAACAATAAGCGTTCCAGACACTATTTCCAAATACGGAGGGAGTTCCGGAGGCCGCGCTTACCAAGATATTTGTACCATTATCTGCGCTTGTTACAGCAGGAATTGAACCTACAATTCTTATCCGGTATCCGCTTCCTGCGGAAGTTCCACCCGGTAGAGCCATACTATAGCTTCCTGAAGAGGTGGATGTGTAACTTGTAATCGTTGCCGGTGAAGTAAAACTTCCTAAAGCATCTGATAGTTGAAATGTAAATACATTACCTGCACCAAAATTACATGTCTTGGTAAACGACACGTTAAAAATTTCATTTTGACAAAGCTGTGTGGCCACCACCACGGGAACGTTTATTACCGGAGCATTAACTGTAAGATTATACCCGTTATCCGATCCAAATACCGATGGGTTAGAACTAATTACCCGGATACGGTATAGAGAGCCGGTATTTGTGCTAAAAGGAATAATGCAGCTAATACTGCCGCTAGTCGTTGCAGTGCGGGTACCAATAGTTACAGGACTTGCAAAACTACCCGATATATCTGATAGTTCCGCTGTGAAAACATTGTTTGTTGGCGTATTGCTGAAAGTGCCTGTAATAGTATAAGTGACATTTACTGCGGCACCTGCACAATAAGGCGACGCACCACTGACGGTTGTAGTCGTTATTGATTGACAATTTGAAGATGCCGCGTACAGGATAAATGATAAGAAGAAAAAATTCCTTAAAAGATCGCTTAAGTACTTTTTTTTTATGTTTAACAATTTTGGAGCATATATTAGTAAAGGTATACTAATAAAGAGCCAATAACGATCGTTTGAGTTTCCACTCTCTTACTATCTACGCTTAATTCTTACATGCCTTTTTCAACGTATTAGCCAACAGGGTTCTAACTAACGTTAAAAAAAGTGTTTCTCTCATATACTCTTCCTGTAACTACGCAAAATGTGTAATAAATTCTTTTTATCGAAAGATCCAACTAACTTGCCAGAGCATGTAGGACGCCCCTAAAATAGCCCCCGTCCTAACCCCAAATCGAGATAAATTCTTTAATATCCCACAACCCCGTTCTTTATCAATTGCTCAAAAAATTGCTTGAGCCTTGCTGGCATTACTTACCAACCGGTCAGGGTAATTGTGAAAGGATAGAACGGTTTATTGTATAAAGATGCGATGCACCGGTATTAAAATTGAGATCAGCTTATTGAGACATATAAAATTGATAGCGCCAATTTCATCGTCGTATTTATTAATCTTTAAACAAGGAAAAAATGACAACTCTAACAAATCAAAACAAAACGCCGGAAACCACTACGGCAGAAAAACAAAAAACAATTAACATTAAAAGGACATTGAATCTGCCGCTGAATACAGTATGGAAGGCGTGGACAGAACCCGAAAGCTTTAAAAAATGGTGGGGCCCGAAAGAATATACTTGCCCTGATTGTACAATTGACTTTAAAATCGGTGGTAAGTTTTTAGCCTCCATGCAGGGCATTGACGGAAAAAAAATTTGGTCAACCGGAACGTACAAAGAAATTATTCCTCAAAAGAAAATAGTTGTTACGGACAGTTTTGCAGACAGTAAAGGCAACATAGTACCTGCATCTGACTATAAAATGCCAGGTGAAATGGCCTTAGAACTGTTAGTGACAATAACATTTGAAGAAGTAGACGGAAAAACAAATATGTCATTACAACATGAAGGACTGGCCGTTGAAATGGCAGATGATTGTATTAAAGGATGGCAATCTTCTTTTGATAAAATGGAAACAAATTCTAAACAATTAAAAAAAATGAAAAACGAATTTTGGATAAACTTACCCGTAAAAGATCTCAAAAAATCTAAGGACTTTTTTACACAACTTGGATTTGGAATTAAAGAGATGCCTGGCAACCCAACTAACATTGTTATTTTACTTGCTGGTGAAAAAGAGGTTGCAATAAATCTTTTTGAAGAAAAAGAATTTAAAGGGTATAGCGAAAATGAAATTTCTGAAACAAACAATGCTACAGAGGCATTATTTAATATTGGTGCTGAGAACAAAGAAGAAGTAAATGAATTTGCAGAAAAGGTTAAAAAAGCAGGTGGTAAAATTTACAGAGCACCCACAGAGAAAGATGGTTGGATGTATGGTTGCGGCTTTACTGATTTAGATGGACATCGCTGGAGTATGTTATACATGGATATGAGCAAAATGCCGAAATGAGAAATAAATTTAAAAAAATGACAAAAGTAATAGTTGCAGAGTGGTTAAAGATAATACTCAGGGGTCGGATGTAAAAAGATTAATTCGAAAAAGGCAGCGCTAGGGGAGTAAAAAAAATTTCTTAAAACCTAATTGGAAGCGGAACCATTTATTACCCTAACTACTAAATCAATCATTTGAAAAGCAAAAAAACGGCATGAATTCATGCCGTTTTCG
Source organism: Sphingobacteriaceae bacterium (assembly GCA_043716685.1). Classification (GTDB taxonomy): domain Bacteria; phylum Bacteroidota; class Bacteroidia; order B-17B0; family Aurantibacillaceae; genus Aurantibacillus. The sequence continues at coordinate 3,709 of JAYSYG010000504.1, forward strand.
TTTAATATCGACCAATAAGGTGCAATATCGTCTTTGCGGAAAGAACATTACCCAGTTCGAACCTTAAACCCTTAAATGAATTGGAAACCAGTCGCTTGGAAAAGGCTGTTCCAAATTTATATAATAGTCTTGGTGTAGGTACAACTCAACTTTATAATAAAAAAGTAGTTTAT
>JAYSYG010000505.1:0-11660 GCA_043716685.1 Sphingobacteriaceae bacterium
CATTAAAATTACCGCCAGAGCGAATATCTGTCGCTACGAAATGTTGGTAATCCTGATTAACGTATTCAGCTTTCATCATAATATTTTTAGTTATAAACCATCCTACCGAGGCTACTGCGCGGTTTATAGTTATGTCTGGTGTATCAAGTGCCAGTTTAGTAGTTAAGGAATTGTAACGTACACCTACCCAGAAATTTTCTGTGTTTCTTGGAAACCTGTAAATTAGATCAATGGCATATTGCGTTGCTGTTCTCATCTTTTTTTCCGTAATCACTCTTCCTTGCGCCATTTCATAGGTGCCAAATAATTCGAGACCTTTAAATTTTACAAAAGGATTGATCATGAATGTTGTTACCTGCTGGCTGAAACGTGGGTTGTAACGTCCGGAAAAAGCATTGGCATCAGAGGTAGCGGCTGTGTTTTCCAGAATGTAAAAATAATGCGAACCTGTTCTGTCGCCATTAAACAATGAGTTACTTGCTGCGCTTTTAACTGCATAAACGGATCCCATAATTCTGAATCTAAAATCTTTATTTACTTGTTTGTCGTAACCGAGCTTACCGTGAAATGCAGGTGGGTATTTATTCAGTTTTCCTGTGGCAGAATCTATTTTTGATGGTTTAATGACTGTTGGATTTAATTGGCCGTTCGTAATACCGACCATCGCAATTAATCCGCTTTTAGGATGAAAATAGATCTCGCCCCCAATTTCCGTAGCAAAATCATCCATTATTAAATTCTCTACAAAAGGATTGTAAATAGCATTACCGCCATCCGTTCTCCTGAAATGCTGATCGCCATAATCTACTTCATAATCTCCTGCCTTAATTGTAAAATTTTTCATGATGCTGTCGGCGAGAGCACTTTTAAGGAAAGGTAGTTTATCAAATTGCAGATAACCTCCTTTTACCCAGGTTTCTTCGTGATGCCGCGAAGATAAGTACATGGTAAGGTTCATACGGATCCCATCTTCTAATTGGGCATCGATATTAAGATTTGCCATGGCCAGGTTGAAACCGTTTGTAATTGACGCCAGCTGATTTTTGTCCACTCCATTTATAATAACGGGTGTAGCAGCGTTGTGATGGCTGAGCATTTGAAAATCCTGTGTAAAATTACCACCAACCCGCACCTTCATTCCTGTATAGGGAGTGGTGTCGTTTTTTGTGGTTTCAAAAACATGCAGGCCCTTTTGATTATTAGGCCTGAAGTATTGAATGGGAGTTAACTGTGCCAGAGTGGTCGAACTAATTCCCAGCAAAATTATAAATGTAATTTGAGTGAACAACGTAACTGATTTTTTCATGGTTGGATTTTATATTAGATTATTTTAATTCTTTAATATGAAATTTGTTTTGAAATCAATGACGATCTCATTGCCTGTTTTTAAGGTTCCAAGCAGGGCAGTTGGTGGATTAATACCATAATCTGTCATTTTTATTGTTTTAGCCCCTTCAAATGATAACTTGCTTTTTTCAGAAATAAATACTATAACTTCTATATCAACTGCTTTAGTTACACCTGCTATACTTAAATTCCCTTTTGCAGATAATTTTCTTTCGTTTGATTTTAGAATGACACCCTTAATAGGCGAAGTAAGTGTAAAAATAATTTCGGGATGCTCATCTGCCTTAAGAGCTTTGTATGTGTTGTTATTCATAATAGAACCCTTGTCACTTTTAATGGAATGTACATTCATTTTTATATGAACAGACGTGAGATCAAAAGTTCCATCGCTGTTCCAGGATACTGCTCCGTCTCCGCTCACGTTTTCGACCTTTTCAGACCAGTTGTGGAGATTGGATGTTCCTTTTATAGTTACCGCATATTCCTTTGTGAGTATGTATGTATTTATAACCAGTTTACGTCCATTGACAAAGAGGCAGATAAATACGAGGAGCAAAAGTGACTTAAAAATTTTCATATGTTGATGCTATTGTTTTTTAATTGCCATTCTCGAACTGAGCTTGTCGAAGTGTAGAATACCCATCATCATTTCATTGTTTGTTCTTTTGAGAATGATGGGTATTTCATATTCTTTAAAAATTACAGATTAAGGATTCATGCGTTCAAAAACCAATCCGGAAATTACGCCCTGTATCACTGCAAGAACAAACCACGTTGCAACAATGGCCAGCGATACATTCATGGCAGCATATATTAGCCAGATCATTGGAAAAGCTGCAACCATAGCATAGATCAATCCAAATTCGACGCCTCGTGTTAATAATGAACCTGTTAAAACACCTTTAAACCGCGACCAAAACCAGGCCAGTGCCATACTTATAATAAAAGGATGAAAATAATAAAGGATATTCCTGCTGGAGTCTGTGCTGAAGGCGGGATCGAAATACTGAATGGCCACACTTGGAAATACAAGTAAGGTTACATGGAGGGCGATTTCGCTTATGACCAATAAAACAATACCTGTAATTATTCCTGATGTGATTATTTTTTTCATTGTATAGAGGATTTAGGTTTATTGCTGTGACAGTTCTGATACTAACGTTTACTCATTTGTAAGGATTACCTTTAGCGTTTTTTCTTTGGCTGCGTTTTCAAACGTATCGTAGGCTTCGATAATCTGATCTAATTTAAAACGGTGTGTTATAAGACTTTTCGGATCTATTTTACCAGACTTTATAATTTTAAAAAGCATTGGTGTCGTGGAAGTATCTACAAGACGAGTAGTAATAGTGATATTACGCGACCACAATGTTTCCATGTGGAGTGTGACACTTTTTCCATGAACGCCAATATTTGCAAGATGTCCGCCGGCGGCAACAATGTTTTCACACAATTCAAACGTGGCTACAGCGCCAACAGCTTCAATAGCCGTATCTACCCCTTTGTTATTTGTTATCTCCATTATTTTTTCAAGGGCATTTTCTTCGCTGCTGTTAATGGTATGGGTTGCACCGAATGTTTTGGCAACGGACAATCTGTTATCATCCAGATCAATAACAATTATTTTTGCAGGTGAATAAAACTGTGAAGTTAATAAAGCCGCCAGCCCTATCGGGCCTGCCCCTACAATGGCGATCGTGTCACCGGGACTTACTTTTCCGTTTAATACGCCGCATTCAAAGCCGGTAGGTAAAATATCACTGAGCATAACCAATGCTTCTTCATCTGATCCTTCGGGAATAGGATAAAGACTGTTGTCTGCAAAGGGAATCCTCACAAATTCGGCCTGGCAGCCATCAATGGTATTCCCCAAAATCCATCCACCCTTTTCGCAATGCGAATACATTGCTTTTTTGCAATACTCACATTTGCCACAAGAGGTAATACAGGAAATAATTACATGGTCTCCTTTTTTGAAATTGCTTACCGCACTTCCTGTTTCTTCAATAATGCCCACACCTTCGTGTCCAATAATTCTTCCGTCTGTTACAGCGGGAAGATCACCTTTCATAATATGAAGATCAGTTCCACAAATTGTGGTTTTAAGAATTTTTACAATCGCGTCGGTCGGTTCCGTTATTCCAGGTTTTGGTTTTTCTTCCCAGGCCTTTTTACCGGGACCATGATACACTAAAGCTTTCATATTTGAGATTTTTAGAATGTGAATAAATTATTTTCACAAAACTACTTTCAATTTTTTCGTCGATGTATGAGTTGAGTCAGAATGAAGTATGATTGATGTCATACATTTTTATAAGTAGAATTCCATACTACATATACTCTGAAAGATAGAAGTTGTTTTTTTTCTATCTTTCAATTTTTTTTATTTGCGATAAATCCACAGGAGGAATCAAATTAAATCTTCTGCTTTTTTAGAATTTACAAGACTGTATTTTCATCACTCCTTCGGTCGTTCCGGAAATCTTTCCTGTTTCGTTTTATCTGCTTTTGTATCTATCCCTGTTGAATCGGGATCGATGTCAAATTTTGTTTTTATGGACTTATCTTTTTTTTGGGTATCATCCGAATCATCATCTTTACCCGTTTTATCCGAATCAGTATCCGGACTAGTAAAATCGGGTGAATTACGTGTTTCTTTTTTTAATTTTTCTTCGTTGTTAGAGGGTAACGATCCGTCCCGGTTTTTCATACTATTTAGTTTATGTTTTAATCAAAAGAATTCCTCGAAGCTCTGTTTCGGGGTTAACTCATTATTTTGAGAACGAATTTCACGAATTACACTAATGAATTTTGTTGGTAAAAATTAGTACAATTAGTGACAGGATACCCTGAGGGAGAGCCTCGGGGTTATTCATTATCTATATACCTTTTTTATTTGCCTCTTTTTCTATTACCAGTGTAAGATCTTTTTCGCCCATATTCGTAAGCTCCACCTCGCAGGAAATAATAACATCTTCGCTCACCAGCATGCCACCTGCTTCCATTGCTGCGTTCCAAACCAGGCCCCAATCCTTCCTGTTAATTTTACCGTTGATCGTAAATCCGGCTTTCTCATTTCCCCATGGGTCTTTTTGAATGCCGCCAAATTCAACATCTAATTTTATATTTTTGGTGACGCCTATCATTGTTAATTCTCCCCATAATTCATGCTTACCACCGGCATCTGCTTTTCCTATAGTGCTTGAAACAAACGTTATTTGTTTGTGTTTGGTTACATCAAAAAAATCGGCACTTTTAAGATGTTCATCGCGTTTTACATCGCCTGTACTCACGGATGAAGCATCTATCCAAAGATCAATTTCTGCTTTGGTAAAGTCTTTTTCATAAGTATAGATACTTGCATCGAATAGTTTAAAAGCCCCTTTAACATGGGCAATCATTAAATGCCTTACTTTAAAAGTAATTTCGGTATGCGCTGGGTCTATCGACCATTTTGTTTGTTGTGACATAGTGTTGTTTTTAAAAATTAAGTATTTAAATCCTTTGAATTACTTTGATCTTTCACATTCTGTTTGGCAGGTGAGAGCCTGGTCAAGATGCGTTCTTAACTCAGGCAGTGTTTCCGTTGCCCATTGGCTTACATCTCCATCCTTTGATTCAACCGAAGCTTTGTCAAACAAACTGATAGCGTTCCTGTGATCGGTTACGATCATATCGCAGTAGGCCTTATCAAATTCTTTTCCCATTTTGGTATTTAAGGTTTGGTAAGCTTTCTGACCTTTATCTGTGGTTGACGAAGGAATGGTTATTGATTTTTTACCAGCAAGGACAGTCAGATCTTTTAAGTTTTGTTCGTGAGTCTGGATCATCATTTTACCTAGATTTTTAACTGAAGAGTTAGTTCCTCTCTCCTGCGCTAATTGTCCAAGTAAAATTTCCTCTAAGTCCATTTCGGCAGTATTTACCAAAAACTGAGCATCTTTTTCTTCGAACTTACTTTCAAATTTTGCTTCATTGTGTTCTTCAGCAACTTCTTTTGTATCCTCGGGTTTTGCATTGTTATTACATGAATTCATGAGAAAAGAAACAGATGTTACTACGGCTATGTTGAATACGATTTTTTTTGCGGATATAAAATTTTTCATTTTAGAGTTTTTGTTAGGTTAGCAATAATTAATTACAAGGATCAGGGCCTAAGAAGGGAGACCGATAGTAAGCAGTAATAGTTTATGCTTACAAACTTGTACCAAAGGGTATCCCAGAGAATTGTGTTAATGGCATAGTTGTAATATTTCAATCTTTTGACCTGCGGGTATTCCTGTCGTTGATCTTTTAAAAATGAAAATGTAAGATTCGGAAAAATGTTGGGATAATTAATGTATTGCACCGATGCCCCATTCCCCAATTCGGGAATCTCTATTTGCAGCGATCCGATAGATTTCTGGAAACAAACTCTAACATATCCCGGCACAAGGTCATTATCCCAAATTATGAATTAGTTGAATAAATCAAATAGACCTTGTCAAATCTTTAAAACAGGATATCATGGATGAATATAAAATGCAAGCCGCAGAATTATTGCTTAGACTAATTACAGGAACATTATTTTTATTCCTTGGATAAGATAAGTTGTTCAGAATTAAAATGCATGAAGTAGTAGTAACTTTTTTGGCGGATGCTCAGCGTTATCATGTGCCGCACCCACTATTAGCGGTTATTGCATATTACACAAGCTGCGTAGAATTTATCGGGGGCTTAATGTTAATTGTGGGTTTTCTTACGACATATGCCTTGTATGCGATTGGGTTCGACTTGTGCTTGTTACCTTTGCTTCACGTATATGAAGCCTATTTGGAATAGGAAGCACGTATTTCCCAGGTTTATATTGGTAATCGTGCTCCTGGTTTTTCCTGAAGAATATTAGTTATTCAGCCTGGATCGTATTTTTGAGTGTAAATAATTTATACAAATAAAAAAGAGACTGCCTTTTGAGACAGTCTCTTTTTGTTAGATTTAAAATTGTTTTATTTTTCTATCACGAGTTTTTTATAAGTTGTTAAAGGACCAGAATGTAGTTGTACAATATAGGTTCCGGCGTTTAGTTCAGAAATATTCAGAGTAGTAGAGTTGTTGAATTCGCCTTCGTTTATTTTTCTGCCAACAATATCAAAAATAGTATACGTTACATTATTTTTTGAAGTTGAGGTTACAATTAATTTATCAGAAGCCGGGTTAGGATAAAAACCTAGAGATTGGTCAAATATGTTTTGCTCTGTAATACCAACTATACCTGCATACACGAAGGCAGATCCACCGTTTAAATTGCTCTTCACTCCCAGTTTATCTGTTTTTTTAGCATTAGTAATCGACATGTTTACCTGCGTATGATCGGGAATGCCACTTTTCAGCTTGTACCAGAACTCACCTATTTTTCCGGAGCCGAGAACATTAGTACCGTTAACTCTTACACTCGCTCCATAAATTTTACCATTACTGTAATCCAATTTTCTGAATTCAACATTTTGGCTGGAAGCGTTTAAGAAAGAAGGTATATAAGTAATATAAGCAGAATTGATGTCGACAAGGTTCTTATCAAAGGCGAGGTCGAAGGCAACGCCATACAGGTTTATGTTTGTAGTCCCATCACCCATTATAATATTGGCGAAATTCCAGTTGCCTATCATTGCAGCAGCGGGAGCAGTGAGATAAATATCAAGTGGGCCTGAAATTCCGGATGGTTTAAAAGAATGTGTCAGCGAATAATTATTATATATAGCAAGAGTATCTCCATTGTTTACAGTTCCATCACCATTGCAATCTGCATGGCACTTATTTTTTCCTGAACTAACGGTCCCCACCCAGTTGTTTGCATATTGACTTGCGTATGAGTTTCCACCGGGCGTTCTGGCGGTTCCGGTACCGGAAAAAGCTAAGCCAATTTCAAAAACGTCGGTATTGTCTACAAGGCCATCACTGTTGGCATCTCCTGGCCACACATTCGAACAGGTAGTGTCAACAATAACAGATGTTGTAACGTAACCAATACAGCCATTGCTTCCAATTCCGATAATACTATAGTTTGCAGATACCAGTGGTAGCACACTCAATGTGGTGCCAGTTGAACCGTTTGACCAGGTGTAGCTTATTGCGCCTGAGACGGTAAAAACGGCGCTTGAGCCAAGACATACAGTACTGCTACCCGTAACGTTAATCGTAGGTGTTGGCAGCAATGTAACGCACACCAAGGTTGTGACTGAACAGCCCTGGATGGAAGATCCCATTACGCTGTAACAGGTACTTGCTGTGGGCGTAACAACAATAGCGGATCCTGTAGTGCTGTTGCTCCACACATAAGTAGCTGCGCCTGTAGCAGTCAAAGTCGCGCTTCCTCCTGGACATAATGAAGAGTTTCCTGTAACATTAATTGTTGGTGTTGGACTCACAGATGTACATTGTGTTGCAAAGGCGGAACAACCTTGCGAAGATGCTCCTATAAGTGTATAGCAGGTACTGCTTGTCGGGTTGCCAACAAAGGTTCCTCCCCCAAAGTTAGAAGGCAACCAGGTATAAGTTATAGCGCCAGCGCCGGATAAAGAAATACTCCCTCCTGAACACACGGACGGCGAGCTGGCTGAAATAGTTACTACAGGATTAGAATAAATATAGAACATACTGCATTGAAAACCAACAGCTGCTGTGCCATTCATAGCTGTACAGCAAATGCTGTAGTTTCCCACACATGGAAATGTCATATTTATTAGTGAGCCATTTGAAACGGCATTTGTCCATGTCGCCGTACACGTCGTAGGGTTATTAATTGTCCAGCTATAACCCGTTGCACTCGCCACTGTATTTGTTATTGCTATTGAAACGGTATTTGGTCCGCCATTATAACATTTGTAATTAACACCATTATTAACTATAAATGCTAATTGTGCTTTTGTTGTTGCGCAACCTATTAGAAGTAGCACCAATGTAAGCAGTTTTGCTTTTTTGTAAATGTTTTTCATGTTTTTGGGTTTAAAATAATGCCTACTCTTTTTAGGATTTTCAGCAATCTCCTGGTAGTAATATACTGATAACAATTAGCAAAAATTAAACCCCCTTCTCTTTTACCCGGAAAGCACGTTCTGGGAGAGAGGGGGGTAAAATGAATCTTTCCATTTAAAGAAGATCTTATTAATAATTAAACTATTTTTCTATCACCAGTTTTTTATAGCTTGTTACACCACTTGCCTTAAAGCCTATAACGTAAGTGCCATTTGAATACGCTGAGAGATCCACATGTTTTGTATCCGTTAATTCTCCTTTTAATAATTCTCTTCCAATAAGATCGTAAACAGTGTAGGTAATTTTATTTATACCATCTCCCTTCAATGTTACCAGGCCAGTGCTTGGATTAGGATAAATACCTATCTGAAGGTTACCTGAGTTTTTGTTTATTGCTGTGCAGCCCGAAACATACAAGGTTATAATATTACTGTTGCTGCAACCATAAGAATTAGTTCCGCTCACTGTGTAAGTCGTCGTAACGCCTGGAGATACCATAATATTGGGCGAGTTAGAGCCTGTACTCCAGGTATAAGTGCTTGCACCGCCGGCAGCTAAATGTACAGTATTGCCTGCACAGATAATGGAATCATGATTGAAGATCGAATCTGTCCGATATACATAAATACCTGGTCTTGGTCTCACAACAAGAGTGATAGATTTAACGCTTGAGCAATTTCCATTGCTTCCGGTAACTGTATAAACGGTGCTTGTGGCAGATGAAACGCTGATGACACTTGAAGTTGATCCTGTGTTCCATAAGTACGAAGAAGCACCAGATGCTATAAGTACTGCGGTTGATCCGTAACACACAGAAGTTGGACCACTGATACTCAGAACAGGTGAAGGTTGAACGCTCACACATTTTACAGCCGAGCCAACACATCCACCGGCAGTAGTACCTGTAACAGTATAGCATCCGCTTATCGAAGAGGTTATAGTTATGAATGGTGAATTTGATCCGTTACTCCAGGTATAGGTAGTTGCTCCTGATGCAAGAAGGTTGGCGCTTGATCCGGCACAGATAATATTGGCGCCGCTAATATTAATTTGAGCGCCTGACTGAACCGTAATACATTTAACTACGTTTGAAATACAGCCATTACTGTTGGATCCAATAAGCGTATAACATGTATTTGCAGTTGGAGTAACTACGATATTTGCGCCTGTGCTTCCTGAAGGTAACCATGTATAAGACGAGGCGCCTCCAGCAGATAAAGTGCTGCTTCCTCCCGCACAAAGTGTACTGTTACCGGAAACGGCTATTGCCGGTGAAGGCAAGACCGAGAAGCAGCCTACAACTGAATTCGTACAGCCACTGCCTGATGCTCCTGTAACAGTGTAACATGTGCTAACACTAGGTGTAATGGAAATAGATGAACCTGTAAGGCCAAATGGTGACCACGTATAGGTATTTGCACCTTGCGCCTGAATTATGCCTGGTGTTCCGGAACAGAAGAAACTACTGCTTGTTGAAATCGTTGGCCTTGGGATCACCTGGAGGCATTGGTACCCAAGTCCTACACAGCCGTTGCCGCTAGTTCCTACAACTGTGAAGCATACACTTGCTGTGGGAGTAACTACTACAACTGCACCGGTCAGATTTCCCGGTAACCAGGTATAAGTTGAGGCACCGTTTGCAAATAATGTTGTACTCGAACCAGCACAAAGACTGTTGGCACCACCCGTAGTAACTGTGGGAACAGATTGAACGGATACACATTTTACGGCATAACTTATGCAGCCGGAATTATTACTCATTACTGTGTAACAAGTACTTATTGATGGAGTGACAGATATAGTTGACCCTGTAAGATTTCCGGGTGTCCAGGTATAATTCTGTGAGCCTGTTGCAGTAAGGGTTATAGGAGCTCCTGAGCAAGTGATATTGTTTCCAAGAATTGTAACGGAAGAAGAAGGAATAACGGAGTAACAGCCTATCACTGAATTTGTACATCCCGATGTATTTGTTCCTGTAACTGTGTAACATCCTCCTGCAGTGGGAGTAATTAGAATATTAGCCCCGGTAAGACCAAATGGAGCCCACGTATAAGTACTGGCGCCACTCGCAGAAAGGGTGTTGGATTGGCCTGAGCAGAAAAAGCCGCCGTAAGTATAAAGTGTTGGTTTTGGATTCACATACACACAAATCAATCCTGATCCATTACATCCTGTGGTACTGGATCCTATTGCCGTGTAACAGGTTGTAGCGGTAGGTGAAACAACTATACTTGCGCCTATAATACCACCGGGCATCCAGGTATAATTTGTAGCACCGCTAGCAGTTAATGTAGTGCTTGAACCTGAACAAATAGAAGTGTTTCCCGTAACACTCAAATTTCCCCCCTGAACATTTATGCAACTTGACACAGAACCTGTGCATCCTGAACTGGAATAGCCATATGTAGTGTAGCAACCGCTGGATGATGGAGTAACAACTATGGATGATAATGTTCCGGTGAAGTTACCAGAAGGATCATACCAATAATATCCAACTCCTCCTGAAGCAGTAAGCGTTGTGCTATTTCCGGCACATAAAGTAAGATTGCCGGTAACAGAAATAACTGGGGCTGGATTGACCGTAACGCATTGTACAGCTGAAGTAATACCTGAACACGAATTATATCCTAATAAAGTATAACACGTTGTGCTTAAGGGAGAAACTATAATACCTGAAGAATTTGAACCACCCGGCAACCATGTATAAGAAGTGGCTCCGAACGCAAATAAGTTAGTGTGTGTGCCGGAGCAAATTGCAGTAGCGTTTGCTGAAATAGAAACGCTTGAAGCCGATTGCACAGTAACACATCTAACAGCATAACTATTGCAGACCATGCTGGTTGTGCTGTAAGCATAGTAACATGTATTAACTGTTGGGGATACAACAATGCTTGATCCTGTCATACCTCCCGGAGACCATGTATAATTTGTAGAGCCGGTTGCAGTTAAAGTAGTGCTGGAGCCAGAACAAATACTCGCATTACCTGTAATAGTAAGACTGTTTGCTGTTGATACGTTTACGCAAACTACAGTATTAGCGCTGCAACTAGCAGAATTAATAGCTACAAGGGTATAGCAGCTACTCACACTTGGGCTAAGCGCTATAGTTGAACCCATTGTATAAGTGCTTGGTGTAGCCATCCAGTAATAGATGGAAGCTCCTGAAGCAGTTAGTGTTGCACTACTTCCTGAACATATAGTTGTATTACCACTCACTGAAACAGTGGGTGAAGCATTAACGCTTACACAGGCCACTGCCGAAATTACACCAGCGCATCCCATAGCGGATACGGTATAACAAG